>DATETD010000068.1:0-9733 GCA_035283885.1 Rhodocyclaceae bacterium | reverse complement strand
GTTTGGTGATCCGCGATTTGCCCTTGCTGGCGTCGAATTTCCGTAGCGAGCAGACCCTGGACGCCTATTTGCGCGCCGAGAACGTGGTGGGCCTCGCCGGGATCGATACGCGCAAGCTGACGCGCATTCTGCGCGAACAAGGCGCGCAATCGGGTTGCTTGATGAGCGGCGACGGCATCGACGCTCAAACGGCGGTCGCCAAAGCGCGCGAGTTTCCGGGCTTGTCCGGCATGGATCTGGCCCAGGTCGTGACTACGCCGCAGAGCTACGCGTGGAGCGAAGGCGAATGGCGTTTGGGTAAAGGCTTCGCGAACTCCCGCAGCGCGCATCCGTATCGCGTCGTCGCTTACGATTTCGGCGTCAAACGCAATATTCTGCGCATGCTGGCGGCGCGCGGTTGCGAGCTGACGGTGGTTCCGGCGCGCACGCCGGCGGCGGACGTGTTGGCGATGAATCCCGACGGCGTATTTCTATCAAATGGCCCGGGCGATCCGCAGCCCTGCGATTACGCGATCGAAGCGATACGCACGATTCTCGATGCGCGCGTGCCGACTTTCGGCATTTGTCTGGGGCATCAGTTGATGGGCTTGGCTACCGGCGCAAAAACCATGAAGATGAAATTCGGTCATCATGGCGCGAACCATCCGGTCAAGGATCTCGAAACCGGGCAAGTAATGATCACCAGTCAAAATCACGGCTTCGCCGTCGATGCGGCGACCTTGCCGCCGCAGGTCAAGGTGACGCATGTGTCGCTGTTCGACGGCAGCTTGCAAGGCATGGCATGGACGGATCGGCCCGCCTTATGTTTTCAGGGGCATCCGGAAGCCAGTCCGGGGCCGCACGATGTGGCCGGACTGTTCGACCGTTTCGTGCATCTGATGGATGCCTATCGTCCGCGCCCTTGTCCGCGCGCCTAGTTAGCAACGTCGATGCTATTGGGCGTTGTCGATCTTCCCACCTATATCCTCGGCACGATCGTTATCGTGCTGTTGCCGGGGCCGAATTCCTTATATGTGCTGACGGTGGCGGCGCAACGCGGCGTGCGTGCGGGATATGCGGGCGCGTGCGGAATTTTTCTCGGCGACTTGGTGTTGATGGTGTTGGCGGCGACCGGCGTCGCCTCCTTGCTTAAGACGGCGGCGGCGCTGTTTTTGTTGTTCAAGTACGCCGGCGCGGCGTATCTGATGTGGATGGGGGCGGGTTTATTGCGCTCGGCGTGGGCGACTTGGCGCCATCCGGCGCCGCTGGCCGGGACTGCGCCGCAGCGTTCGTTGGATATGCGGCATCCGTTTCGTAGTGCGTTGTCGATCAGCCTGATGAATCCCAAGGCGATCATGTTTTTTGTTTCTTTTTTCATTCAGTTCGTCGATCCGCTTTATCCCTGGCCGGCGCTGTCGTTTGCGTTGCTCGGGGCGATCTGCCAGTTGTTGAGCGCGGTGTATTTGTCGGTCTTGATTTTCGGCGGCGCGCATTTGGCGCAGGAGTTTCGCGCGCGACGGCGATTGGCGGCGGGTGCGACGGGTGGGGTGGGCGCCTTGTTCATTGGTTTCGGCGGTAAGCTGGCCGTAAGCTGACCACTGGGTCACTCAATTGCAATCGAATGGTTTTTTTGACTTTATTGACATGTTTCTATCATGCCGAAGCGTAACGACATCAAAAGTATTCTGATTATTGGCGCAGGCCCGATCATTATCGGCCAAGCGTGCGAGTTCGATTATTCCGGAGCGCAGGCGTGCAAAGCCTTGCGCGAGGAAGGGTATCGCGTCATTCTGGTGAACTCCAATCCGGCGACGATCATGACCGATCCCGGTATGGCGGATGTGACCTATATCGAGCCGATTACTTGGCGCGTGGTCGAAAGCATCATCGCCAAAGAACGCCCGGACGCGGTATTGCCGACCATGGGCGGACAGACCGCGCTGAATTGCGCGCTCGATCTGGCGAAAAACGGCGTGCTCGAAAAGTACGGCGTCGAGATGATCGGCGCCTCGCGCGAGGCCATCGACATGGCCGAGGACCGCGAGAAATTCAAGCAAGCGATGACGCGCATCGGCTTGGGGTCGGCGCGCTCGGGCGTGGCGCATAGCCTCGAAGAAGCGCAGCAGGTGCAAGCCGCAATCGGCTTCCCGGCGATTATCCGCCCGTCCTTCACCATGGGCGGATCGGGCGGCGGCATCGCCTACAACCAGGAAGAATTCGTCGAGATTTGCAAACGCGGTCTCGAAGCCAGCCCGACGCATGAGTTGCTGATCGAAGAGTCTCTGCTCGGCTGGAAAGAGTACGAGATGGAGGTGGTGCGCGACCGCAAGGATAATTGCATCATCGTCTGCTCGATCGAGAATCTCGATCCTATGGGCGTGCATACCGGCGACTCGATCACCGTTGCGCCGTCGCAAACGCTGACGGATCGCGAGTACCAGATCATGCGCAACGCGAGTATCGCGGTATTGCGCGAAATCGGCGTCGATACCGGCGGCTCGAACGTGCAGTTCGCGATCAACCCGAAAAACGGGCATATGGTGGTGATCGAGATGAATCCGCGCGTCTCGCGCTCTTCGGCCTTGGCGTCGAAAGCGACGGGCTTTCCCATCGCTAAAATCGCCGCCAAGCTCGCGGTCGGCTTTACCCTCGACGAACTCAAGAACGAAATCACCGGCGGCGCGACGCCGGCGTCGTTCGAGCCGACTATCGACTATGTCGTCACCAAGGTGCCGCGCTTCGCCTTCGAAAAATTCCCGCAAGCCAACGACCGCTTGACGACGCAGATGAAATCGGTCGGTGAAGTGATGGCGATCGGTCGCACCTTCCAGGAGTCCTTGCAAAAAGCCTTGCGCGGACTCGAAGTCGGCGTCTATGGCTTCGACGACATCGAAGCCGACCCGGACGAAATCGAGCGCGAATTGACCAGCGCCGGCCCGCAGCGCCTGTGGTATCTGGCGCAAGCCTTGCGCGAAGGCATGAGTCAGCAAGAGGCGTTCAACCTGACCAAGATCGATCCGTGGTTCCTCGCGCAGATCGACGACATCATCCAAACCGAAGCCTGGATGCGCACGCAACCTCTGGCGAATCTCGACGCCGCCGCGATGCGGCGCTTGAAGCGCAAAGGTTTTTCCGATCGCCGCATCGGCACACTGGTGTGCGCCGACGAACCATCGAAAGTCGGCGCTGGCGAGACGGCGGTGCGCGAACATCGCCAGAATCTCGGCGTGCGTCCGGTGTATAAGCGCGTCGACACCTGCGCCGCCGAATTCTCGACCGCCACCGCGTATATGTATTCGAGCTACGAGGACGAATGCGAAGCGCGCCCGACGTCGCGTAAAAAAATCATGGTGCTCGGCGGCGGGCCGAACCGCATCGGCCAGGGGATCGAGTTCGATTATTGCTGCGTGCACGCGGCGCTTGCGATGCGCGAGGACGGCTATGAGACAATCATGGTCAATTGCAATCCCGAAACCGTATCGACCGATTACGACACCTCGGATCGTCTGTATTTCGAGCCGGTGACGCTCGAAGATATCCTCGAAATCGTCCATGTCGAACAACCGACCGGCGTGATCGTGCAATTCGGCGGACAGACGCCGCTGAAGCGGGCGCGCGAACTCGAAGCCAACGGCGTGCCTATCATCGGCACCACGCCGGATATGATCGACGCCGCCGAAGATCGCGAGCGCTTCCAAAAACTGCTGCACGACCTGGGTCTCAAACAGCCGCCAAACCGCACCGCGCGCACCGAAGAAGACGCCTTGCGCCTCGCCGCCGAGATCGGCTACCCGCTGGTAGTGCGTCCGTCCTATGTGCTCGGTGGGCGCGCGATGGAAATCGTGCACGAGCGCCGCGATCTCGAACGCTATATGCGCGATGCAATCAAAGTGTCGAACGATTCGCCGGTGCTGCTGGATCGTTTCCTTAACGACGCCACCGAAGTCGATGTCGATGCGCTATGCGACGGCAAAGAAGTGCTGATCGGCGGCATCATGGAGCATATCGAGCAAGCCGGCGTGCATTCGGGCGACTCGGCCTGTTCCTTGCCGCCGTTCTCGTTATCGCAACGCGTGCAGGACGAACTACGCCGCCAAACCGCGATGATGGCCCACGGCCTGAATGTGGTCGGGCTGATGAACGTGCAGTTCGCGATTCAGCACAAGGACGGCGAAGACGTGGTGTTCGTGCTCGAAGTGAATCCGCGCGCCTCGCGCACCGTGCCTTTCGTCTCCAAGGCGAGCAGCTTGCCGCTGGCCAAGATCGCGGCGCGCTGCATGGCCGGACGCAGTCTCGCCGATCAGGGCGTGACGCGCGAGGTGATCCCGCCATATTATTCGGTCAAAGAAGCGGTGTTCCCGTTCATCAAATTTCCCGGCGTCGATACCTTGCTCGGGCCGGAAATGAAATCGACCGGCGAAGTGATGGGCGTAGGCCGCACCTTCGGCGAAGCCTTCGTCAAATCGCAGCTCGCCGCCGGCTCGCGCTTGCCGCGACCGGGCGGGCGTGCGGTGCTCAGCGTCAAGCCGGCGGATAAGGCCAAGGCGGTCGAAGTTGCGCGCGAACTGCACGAACTCGGCTTTGCGCTGACGGCGACTAAGGGCACGGCGGCGGCGATTGCGGCGGCGGGGGTTCCCGTGACGGTAGTGA
Source organism: Rhodocyclaceae bacterium (assembly GCA_035283885.1). GTDB lineage: Bacteria > Pseudomonadota > Gammaproteobacteria > Burkholderiales > Rhodocyclaceae > DATETD01. Next base: position 5,104 of record DATETD010000068.1, on the reverse strand, counting down.
ATAAAGTCACCGAAGGCCGTCCGCATATCGTCGATATGATTAAAAACGGCGAAGTCAATTTGATCGTGAATACGGTCGAAGAAAAGCGCGCGGCGATCGCCGATTCGCGCGAGATTCGCACTTCCGCCCTGGCGGCCAAGGTGACCTTGTTCACTACGGTCGAAGGCGCTCGCGCAGCCTGCGCGGGGATGCGCCATGCGGGCTTGGAGGTTTATTCGTTGCAGGCTTTACATTTGGAACTGGCATGAGCAGCAAACTACCCATTACTGTGCGCGGCGCGGAGTTGTTGCGTCAGGAATTGCATCGCCTCAAAACCGTCGATAGACCGGCGGTGATCGCGGCGATCGCCGAAGCGCGCTCGCACGGCGATCTCTCCGAGAACGCCGAATACGACGCCGCCAAAGAACGCCAGGGCTTTATCGAAGGGCGCATCAAGGAAGTCGAAGGCAAACTCGGCAATGCGCAGATCATCGATCCGAAGGCGCTCGATGCCGATGGTCGCGTGGTGTTCGGCGCGACCTTGGAGCTTGAAGATCTCGAAAGCGGCCAGAAGGTGACGTATCAAATCGTCGGCGACGACGAAGCGAATATCAAGGAAGGCAGGATTTCCCTGAATTCGCCGGTAGCGCGCGCACTGATCGGCAAATTCAGCGGCGACATCGCCGAGGTGCAGGCGCCGGGCGGTTTGCGCGAATACGAGATTTTAGATGTCAAATACATCTAAAACGTATTTAGGCTGAGGGAGACGCCGGTGTCGGGTTGGCCCTTGGCCTTATACCGCGTGACCGTAGCCGTATGGGTCGGCGCTTTGCTGGCCATCGGCTATATCGCCGCGCCGGTGCTGTTCGATCAACTGAGCGACCGCAGTCTCGCCGGCAAGCTCGCGGGCGCGATGTTCGCCGTGGTGAGCTGGTTAGGCCTGGGCTGTGCGGCCTATCTGCTACCGTTTATGCTGGTAGCACACGGCTGGCGCGCGATCCAATCCAAAGTGTTTTGGGTGGTGCTGCTCATGCTAGGCCTGACCGTCGCCGGTCATTGGGGCATACAGCCGATTCTGGAGCAACTCAAGGCCGACGCGCTACCGCGCCAAGTGATGGAAAGCGCCTTGCGCGACCGCTTCGCGACCTGGCATGGCGTATCGAGCATACTGTATCTGATACAGTCGCTACTGGGCGTATTGCTGCTGGTATGGCAAGATCGCGGCAGGGCGGCGAATTAAGCAAAAATCGCCATGGAACCGACCATCATTCAAGACGAAGTCGCATTAAAGTTCGAGACCTCGACCATGCCGTGGTATGTCGCCATGACCAAACCGCGGCAAGAAAAGCTGGCGCAAGAGAATCTGCTACGCCAAGGGTATGGAGTGTATTACCCTCAAATCAAGCGTCTCAAGTTGATCCGCAAGCGACAACAAGAACAAATCGAAGCCATGTTTCCGCGCTATCTATTCGTTCAGCCGGCATCCGAACAGCATTCGATCGCCCCGATTCGTTCGACGTTCGGAGTGACCTCTTTGGTGCGTTTCGGACAAACTCCCGCCGTGATGCAAACGGCAACCCTAATGCGTATTCGGCGATTTGAAACGCTACAAAACGCAGCGGACTTCGATGAACTCAACCCGTTTCGCCCCGGCAGCAAGGTCGCCGTTGTCGAAGGACCGCTTGCCGGACTCGAGGGTTTGGTTTCGGAAAACGCCAAAGATCGCGTTGTCGTTTTAATGGGGCTTCTTGGGCAGGATACCCGCGTTAATCTTAGCGTTCACCAGATCGTGGCAATGGAGTGAGATCGCCTACAACACGATCTCTTGTCGCAAAAACTGGACAACAAATCGCTGTTGATCGGCCACGATCAAGGCGCAAACTTGATCCATGTCGATGCTCATGTAGTCATGCACGATCCGGTTACGCAGACCAATGACCGCATTCCATGAAGGTAGCTCTATAGTGGTACCCAATTTCATGACAGTAGTGTAAGCTACGCTCTATCTAAACGGAGAGATTGATAATGAGTGAAACAGGGAAGCTCAGTAGCCCGGTAAGTTCTTCGGTGACTGTGGCGCGGCTGAACGCTTACTTTCCTGCATGAAAGTTTTTACCATCTAAACTGCGTCAACTTACTAAAGTTTTTCCAAAATAAAGCACCAACTCCACCCAATGCCCCGACATTCGTGCGTCTTAAGGCATCCCAATCTTCGCGGCTTTTGCGCACTATGGATTTTATAGATCGATTGCTAGCACCGCCCAGTCGCATCTTTATGAGTACCTCGGGAAGGTAAACTGCTTTAAAGGCCGGGTCTGAAAACATTTGAAGAATACTGTAATAATCAGCTGCAATACGGTATCGGGTATCTAGCCCACCTATTCGCTCATACCATTCTCGCCTAACATAAAGTGTTGGGTGAGGTGGCATCCAGCCCCAAGCCAGTTGTTTTGCGGAAAACGGCGAGCTTTTCCAGTGCCGCACAACCGCGCTTGTATCCTCTCTACGCACGTACTGCAAATCGCCATACACCGCACAGATACTAGTGTCCTCCTCAAAAGCTGCTGCAATATGAGCCAGAACATCTGGGTAAGCATACAAGTCGTCTGCATGTAAAAAACCGACGATATCTCCGCTTGATCTTTCAATGCCTTTGTTCAGCGCATCGTAAATGCCAAAATCTGGCTCGCTGACAAGTACAGCTAATCCATCACGATTCGACTGCAGCAACTCGAGGGTTCCGTCAGTGCTTGCTCCGTCAATGACAACATGTTCCCGATCACCATATGATTGGTGTGAAAAGGAGTCTAGACAATCGACAACGGTAGACGCACAGTTCCACGTTGCAGTAATGGTAGTTATCTTTATGATTTAATTTCTCATCAATAAAACGAATAGCGTCGAAGACCGAGATGTAAATCTACGCTCCGCAAGTCACCTCTAGCATTCTTCTAGCTACAGTCTCCCAGTCTTTGGGAACTTTCCATAAGCGATCTTCCCAATTCGGCCACCAACCCTGCTGAAGCCGAGTCTGTAACGTCCGCAATGCACCTAGCAGCGACTCTGAATTGTCTGGGTCAAAGTAGATCGCGTTGTCGCCACATAGTGCGTGCGCGTATGGCAGATCTGGACAAACAATAGGCAGGCCGACAAACATAGCTTCGAGAAGAGGAAATCCGTAACTCTCCTCTTTCGAAAGGAACAGCAGTGCATCAACCTTTGAATAGGCTTCTATCATTTGCACCGGCGATAGGAAGCCGACGCAGTGAACCCACGATAACTGCGGCGCCGGATGAGTTGTCTCACTCAGAGTCAGGATCAGTTCCTCAATCGGCCAGGCAGCGTGCAAATCAAGACGGGATAGAAGCACGTGATTTTTGTGAGGATACCCTGCGGCAGGATAAATCAGCCGAAGCCGCTCAAAGTTCGGCTGCGCACGCGCCTTGCGGCACAATCCGCTATGCAGAAGCCACGAGGGAACTGGCTGAGGAATCACATGTACCCTACCCGTGACGCCGGAATAACTGCGTTCAAGCAATTCACGCATCAAGTCTGTCTGAACAATGTATGCACGTGCGCGGTCCAAGTTAAAGCGAAAAATAGCCCGAGCTATCCGGTATTTGAGCCCAACTGCACCCACCTCAAATTTTTCAGGGATTAGCAAATTCGATTGCTGTACAAATACTGTCTGCGGCCCACGGGAACGAAGAGGAAGATCACCAAGTACCAGCAATGGCGAGTCGCCATCAAAGTCACTTGCAGCCAAAGTGCACTCAACAATACGTGACAGGGCATTAGGCAAGCGCCGGTTGTATACCTCTAGCACGGGGGAAGGAGTCAAATTTTGATACGACGATAAGACACCACGCTCTGGTAAGTGGATCTTCTCAATCGAGAACTTAGAATCCCGCTCAAGAGCGGGTAAAAGCGAAAGCAACAGTTGCGAAGCACCGGCCCCCGTAACGTTGGTTAAGTGTAACCTTACGGGGATGCGCCGGGTAACAGGTGCCATAACCATTAATGAACGGATCGTTCAATGAGTTCTTCGTTTCAATATTCAAATTTTCCGAACAACAAGCCCTATAACTAATTGGTAATCCGAATGATTAGGCAGTAACGAATCTACGCCAATATCCTCAACGCTATAACCGTTAATCTGAGTAACACAAGAGAGTGGATTACCATAAGTCTTAATTTCTTCAACCTTTAGCCCAGCTTCGCTTACCAATTGGGCTATTGTTCTATCGGTGAATCTCCAAAAGTCACCCCAACGGACCATATCGTAGCGACTAATATGAGCGACTGGGCCAGCAACAGTTATGACTATAACCCCATTCCTTTTGAGCATTCGCCTCAAACCAAATAGAGCCGACTTAATGTCATATATAAAATTAAGTACATTAACACACACAATACAATCAAATTCTTCCTCAGGAAGTTGGGAAGGTATTGTTATGTCTCCGCATATCTCACCGCTCCTGACCTGCATAATATTAGAATAATTGAACATTACCTTTTTCGTTACATCACTACCATATTTATTTAAATAAGTCAGCTCCCCAAATTCCAAACAAGAACCGGTTATTAGCTTCGCATTATCCAAAAAGAACTGATGGATATACCACCTATCAACAGGGGTCCCACGGCTAAACCCAAAATCATTAGCGATAAATTTATCATTTGCGCTATACGGCCTAATCAATCTGACAAGAGGCTTCCATATACTAAAAACTACAGCTTTAAAAACTTTTCGAACAGACATAGATTCACCGCAATCAATACAACAAAACGAATCACTGATAGGTAATGCTTATACCATTAGTTTTCTCGTCAAGACGATCAAACAAAACATCAGCAATATACTGCGCCGCAACAAATGGCGAAATTATATTAATAACATATTCAGCATTTACTCGCCACTCTTTAAGCAAAGTAACACGCTCATCGCACAATTCGCTTATAACTTTAACAAACGAACCCTTGATGTTGTGATCAAAGACAGCACCACACCCCCACTTTTCTACTAAGACAGATGCACCAACCTGCCTACTACAAATAACTGGAACCCCAGCGAGTAGAGCTTCGTTCACAGTAACACCCCATCCATCATATCGACTCGGTAGGA
>DATETD010000067.1:0-5259 GCA_035283885.1 Rhodocyclaceae bacterium | reverse complement strand
GTAGGGATTTCGCTTTCGTCGAGAACGATACGGGTTTGGCTCATAACATTTCCTCAGGGAGAGTCGATTCGGCAAAACGGCGGATAGTCGCCGAAGCCGAGGTCAATCGCATTGATGCGCATCAAGGGCGCCCCGCGAAATTTCGCGCTGCGTCAGCCGTTCGGGCTGAAACGCCGCGCGCAAACACTCGAACGCCTGGCGCGCGGCGGCGCGATTATCCCGGCTAAAGTTGCAGACGTAAACATCCAAGCTCACGGCGTTCAATTCCGGCCAGGTATGGATCGTCAAATGCGACTCCGCCAACACGATCGCCCCGGTCGCGCCGGCCCCGGCGAATTGATGAAACGCCTGCGCCACCACCGTCAGCCCGGCGGCGGCGCAGACCTCGCGGCATAAGTCCGCCAAACGCGGCGACTCGCTCAATAAACGCGCATCGCCGCGACAGTCGAAAAATTCGGCAAGAATATGCAGACCGTTCATTTTCGACCAATGGCGCGCAAAACTCGGCGCTGGCGGGACGGATAGTTCATCGGCTATCGGCGGGAAGCTGCGTCCCCGCATAGATCGTCGCCATCGATAACTCAAGGTCGACGCTCGTCAAGCTTACGCTGTCCCCGTCGTCGACGATCAGATGTTGCCAGCCGATATCGCCCCGACGACGATAAATCTCGACGCAACGCGACTCTTGCGCCACCAATACATATTCCATCAAACTCGGCAAGCTGCGATAGGCGCTGAGTTTTTCGCGCCGGTCGATCGCCTCGGTGGAGGGCGACAAGACTTCGACCACCACTACCGGATCGACGATGACCGTATCGTTGTCGGCCTGCGGCAGCGGCGTGCAACGCACCATCACATCCGGATAATAATAGGCATTTGCCTTCTTGACATGCAGCTTGACGTCGTTGATGAAGACGTTGCACGGCGATCCCGCCAAATGGCCGAGCAAGCACGCGTAGATATTGCCGCCGATGCGATTATGCCGCAGCGAACCGCCGGTCATCGCGAAAATCTCGCCGTCCACATACTCGTGGCGAATCGGGCTATCGAATTCGAAACGCAGATAGTCTGCGGCGCTCGCTAGGTAGGCTTGGGTCTTAATCATGAGAACTCCAGTTCAAGGGGCTTATTGTACCCAGATCGATAGACTAGACCCACAGTGCACGACCAAAAGGCGGCAGAATACGACGCTTCGTCACTCTCGGCAGCGAAAAGACCATGAACGCCCAAACCCCCATCGAACTCGCCACATTAGGCGGCGGCTGCTTCTGGTGCATCGAAGCCGGCTTGCAATCCCTGACCGGCGTCATCGCCGTCGACTCCGGCTATGCCGGCGGCTCTATCGAGCATCCGAGCTACCGCCAAGTCTGCCGCGGCGACAGCGGCCACGCCGAAGTCGTGCAAGTGCGCTTCGATCCGCGCATCCTCGATTATCGTATGCTGTTGATCTGCTTCTTCAGCCTGCACGACCCGACCACGCCGAATCGACAAGGCAACGACATCGGCCCGCAATACCGCTCGGTCGTCTTCACGCATAGCGAGGCGCAAACCGCCACCACCAAGCGGCTGATCGCCGAACTGGGCGACGCCCACATCTGGCCCGATCCCATCGTCACGGCGATCCAGCCCGTGCCGACCTTCTGGCCCGCCGAGGAAGAACATCGGAACTATTACGCACGCAATCCGGAGCAAGGGTATTGCCGCGTGGTGATCGCGCCTAAGCTGGCGAAGTTGCGGCAGAAACTGGCGACGATGCGAGGATAAAAAGCCGTCTCGCCAGCGCCGAGTTTCAAAGCGCGAAGCGGAGCGGGAAATGTTGGAATATGAGACCTGACCCCTGCACCGCAAGGTTGGGCGTCGACGCTACAGCGGATATTCAACTGCCAGAAGTAGCACGGCGTTTTGTCGCGGGACGGTTTGATTGCTTGGTTGTTCGCGGCTCGGCCAGACGGCCTGTAACGTACTTATGAAGAACGCTGGCAATAAGCGTTTGGTACGGCACACCTTCTTCGAGCGCCTTAACTTGAATGTCGCTCAGATCGCCAGAGGACAGGCGGATGTTGCCCCGGCGGTCCTTAATAACCGTAGCGCGCTGCTGCCTTAAATTTGGCTAGCTCGGCTTTCGTGGCAACGGATTCCAGTTGGCCTTCCTCGAAGGCAGTGAGAACTTCATGTTCGTAGGCATCAATTTTCGGCATCTGTTTCACCTTGATTCATAGTCCCTCGTTGCCTTACGGCTCGGGATTACGGTTTTGAGCCAAAATTTATTCGATTCGCTAGCATACCCAGTTCTCTGCCGCTTGCTCCTCGCCAGTCGGATTCACGGCTACCAACACTTTCGATCACACCCGTGTCGATCAGTTCCAAATTCCGCGGCGGCCTACAATTGGTTACAACGGCCCGGAAAGCAAAAAGCCCAACCGGGCTGGCTGGGCTAAGTGCTTGATTTATTGGTGCCGACAGTCTGAATCGATAATTGATCAAATTCAATTAGTTAGAGATGATATGGGTAATTTATGGGGAGTTCTGGTTTTAGTTAGATCAACACAAAACATTACCTTCGACTAAGCAGCATTTCCCCAAACGCCAAAACGACACCCCTTAGCGCGGATACGAGGTCACAAATCACGCTAATGTGCTGCTGCTGTCGCTCGATCTCGTCGGCAGCATCGAGCAGCGCCCGTTCGCGATGCGATCCTGTTATTTCCGATTGCGCCATATCGCGCAACAGCGCCGGCAGATTATTTTCCATTGATCAATCGCGCTTCGTCAGCGCGGCGTGCGATCAGCCCCGGCAATCGCCGCCCGCCGCCCCACACCCACTTTGCCAATTCTTCCGCCGCGCCATCCCAATCGCCCGAATCGATCCGGCGGCGCAGGGTGCTCGCCTTGTACCGACTGGCGCCCAGGTTGAAAACAAAGTCCGCGATTGCTGCGCGCCTGGCGTCGTCAAGCCATAGCGCGGGCGACAGATTCCCGGCGGCGCGATTGGCGATGTCGGCGTCGGCGTGCAGGTAGTCCTCGGCCTTTGCGGAGTCGATCGGCGACATGTCCATCGATACGTCCGGCCCGGTGTGGCCGTAGCCGATGGTCGGAATTCCCGCAGGGCATCGGTATGCGCGCAGCCGTAGCCCCTCGAATTTTCGGATCAGTGCGAGCAGCGCCGCCGGAATGATGCTCGATGTCATGACTCGCAACCCCCTGAGCGTATTTCGTCAAATCGACATTCGACGCCGAAATATTTCGAGTACGATAAAGGCATCATTTCAACAGCCCCCGCCGTAGCGCGCGGTCGCAGAACCAGAACGCGACGATGCTGGCGACGATGGCGCGTTCATCCGCGCCCCATAGCGCAATGATGGCCTCGGTATTCGTTGCGCCTTCGCGGACGAGCGCCCAGAATCGTGCGCCTAATGCGACGGAATACAGCACGATCACCCACCAGAAGGTTATCAACGGCCGCATGAGTGAGCTTAACCCGTCAATCCATTTGACGCCGGACGGCTGCGCCTGCGCCCGCGTGGCCTCAATGATTGCCGTGATTTCGTCATGCCCGATGTTCGCCGCCGCTTGCGCGTTGATGCGGTCGATTTCGCTGGTCGCCCGCAACTTGTCGGCTTCGAGCTGTTTCTCGAACATCGCCAATTCATGCGCCCGCTCGCCTGCGCGCTCGCGTAGCTTGAGGATTTCGGGAACGAGCCGGAACAGCCCGCCCAACAATGTACCGCCTAATGTTTCAATCATTTCCAGCCTCCGATTATCAAACCGATATCCACTATCCAAATGACGCCGACTAACCCGACGCCAACCCAGGCGATGCGGTTATTTTCGTTCATTCGTGCATTCCCTCGTCGCTCGTTGCGCTACGGCGCGCTCATATTCGCAGCGCATCAATAGTTCGCGCTGCTGTCGGCGTTGCGTGTCGATGGCGATATTCTGCGCATACACCCAATAGCCGATACAGCCGATGAGCGCCAGTATCAGCACGCATAGGGTAATTTCGACATTCCGATCCGACGCACTTTGCGGCCCCGCTGGCAAACCGTAGTCGTCCATCATGGCAACGGCTTCCCGCCGTGAAGTTCAAGGATTTTGTTGCGCAGATTATCGATGTCCGTTGAATTTTTCGTCGAGTCGAAGAGCGCTTGTTCATATCGTTCGCGCGATTTCGCCTCGTTTTTATCGATGCGCGCTTCGATGTCGGCGATATAACTCGATGCGACCTTTACGGCGATGCCGTTGAGCGCGCCCATAATGACCGTAACCGCCGCGATAATACCTAGAACGAATTTTCTGTCGCCTTGATACGCGGCGATGTATTTCCGTCCGATCTCGAAATTATCTTTCAGCATATCGATTTCTCGTTCCGTGCGTTCCTGGAACGACGCGCTGACGCCCTGCGACACCTCGATCCTGGTCAGCAGTTTCTGGATATCGTCCAGCCGAGAATGGATGCGGATTAGGTTTTCGTCGTTCATGAATTCCCCTTGGAGTCAAATCGTTACTTCAATAATGGAAACGTCCGGCGCTTCCCCCTGCACCTGCCCCGCCTGGATAAACGCCATGCGCCCGGTCGGCACCGATGTGCCGCGCACCAGGCAGTTCCCACCCTGCGGCAATTCGATCAGCGATTCGTTCGTCGCGGTATGCGACAGCACCCGCCCGACTTGCAAGGGATTCGCTGGCAGCAGGGCGCGAAAGAGGAGAAATGGATTCATTGCGCGCGCTCCAGCGTCACCGTTTGATGGATTTGCAGTCCGCTATCCTCGCTCCAGTTCGCGCTAATACTGACGCCTGTCGTCATCGCATGGCTAAAATCGCCCAGCCGTACCAACCGGCCCGGTTCGATCAGCCCCGGCGCTTGCGCCGCTGGGGTCAGCGGGCATTCGAGACTCAGTTCTAGCCGATGGCCGCTGGCGGATAGCGCCTGGCGCGCACGTTCGGTCGCGGCATTGGCGTCGGTCAGCAGCGCATCGACGATGGTTTGCGCCGGGGTGTCGCCCGCTGTGCCTTGGCGCGTGGCGCCGACGCCGACGGTCGAGCCGATGACATAGATTTTGTTATGCTGCGTCGCCGGGTTGAAGCGCCCGGACAGTCGCCAACAAAGATCGTCGCCGAGTTCGAGGGTCGTCGTCGTCGTCGCCCACTGCCATGACGGAATCGTGTGGCGATAGGCGATGGCGAAGGCGTTTTCATTGCGCGCCGGAACGATGATCGCGCCGACCGCTTCGGCGAGTAGAGCGATCGCATCCATCGGGG
>DATETD010000066.1:0-4232 GCA_035283885.1 Rhodocyclaceae bacterium | reverse complement strand
CCCGCCGTTAGACCGTCGGCGCTCAAGCTCAGTGCCGCAGCGGCGTCGATTCCCGTCGCGGTGGCGGCGGGATGGCGATTGACGATGTCGATCAGTGTGCCGTCCATATTGACCTTGGGGGGGGTGGAGGTGCAATTGAGGGTCGTCGTGCTGGCGGCGTTGGAAGAAAGATCGAGTTCGCAACGCGAGCGCGCGAGCGCCATCGCCGACCGCATCGAGCCGTAGAGCGCGCTGGCTTTGGCGATACGCGCATCGCGTTGGGTTTCGATCAATCGCGGCAGGGCGACCGCGGCCAATATGCCGATGATGATGATGACGATAACCAACTCAATAAGGGTGAATCCTCGGACTTTACGCAAATTCATAATGTCTGACATGCTCGATGTGGCAAGGGGGCGATCAGGCAAGCGTATCACAAGAGTCGAGTCGCGAAAGTCGGCGCTGGCGAGACGGCTGCTGCGGTTGTTACGTCGTCGTGTGCACCGCATGCTTGACCGGTAAGGCGATGACTTGTCGGAATGGGCGGAAGCCGTCGGCGTTACGCTCGCCGGTAAATTCGATACGGATGTCGCCGTCGTGTTTGCGCAAGAATTTCTTGATCGCGTCCATACCGACGCCGCGTCCGGAGACGCTGGTGACCACCTCCGCCGTCGATAAACCCGAATGGAAGATGAATTGTGCGATCTGTTCGTCTGCGACGGCTTGGTCAGGCAGTAACTGACCCGCTTCGAGCGCTTTGCGGTAGATGCGATCCAGCGCCAGACCTTTGCCGTCGTCGCCGAAGGCAAACAGCAATTCGTCCGGCGTCATGCTCATTTCGAGGAAGATATGCCCTTGCGGCGACTTGCCGTGGGCGACGCGCTGCTCGGCGCTCTCCAAGCCGTGATCCATCGAGTTCCTGAAGCCATGCATAAAGACGTTGCGCAACAGCGGCACGACCTCCTTCCGCAGGCGGATCGAATTATCCTTAATCAGGATGTCGGGCAATTCTTTATTCAATTCGCGCGCCATCGACGGGACGCCGTTGATGATGCCTTTAAGCACGTCGTCGATGCTTTCGGTGCCGATAATGCTGATGGAGCTCTTGATGATGCGGAATGAATTTTGCAGTTCGGCGACCTGCGATAGGTCGGTCACCTCTTCGACCGCATGGACGATGCGATCGATAATCGAACGATCGAGGAAGTCGCCGTCGCCCGCCGAGAAGCCGGCGAGTTTTTGCTTGAAGACGTTTTCATAGCGTTCGATCGAGGTGCGCGCCAGTTGCAGTTCGTGCAGCAATACTTCTGGGCGCCATTCGTCGTTTTCGCCCGAGCGGATATGGCTGTAGGTGGTTTCCGCTTTATGCACTTGATCGGTGATATGAGTCAGGCCGTAGGTGCGCGCATTGCCCTTGATCGTATGCATATTGCGGAACAACACGGCGACGACATCTTTATCGACGCCGACCGTTTTTTCGATCAGCGCTTTGTTTTCGTCGAGGAATTCGTAAGACGTTTCGATAAATTCGACGAACTTCTTCTGTGAAATCGCCAGGATTTGTCCGATGATGTCGAGTTCGACCTTCTGCTTCTCGGTTTCCATTTGCAGGATTTTCAACTCGGTGACATCCCTGACCGTGACCATGACTTTATCGATCAGATCGTCGGCGAGCACCGGATTCCAGTCCAAGGCGAGGATCTTGTTGCGCCCGTCGGCGAAGGTTTTAGTGTATTCGCTCGACAGTAGATGCGAATTAAATTCGAACATCACCGCATCCTCGCCGACCATGGCGTCGAGCGCGGCGTCCATCTGACTCAACTCGTCGGCGCCGATCGAGCTGTTGTCGAACAGGAAGGACAACGCGGGTTTGCGCGCGATATCGAGCGTTTCGAAAATTTCGCCGAGGAAGGCCGAGTGTTCGTGGTGAATCACGCCGCCCGCGACGATGGTGAAAATGCCTTGACGCATATTTTGCAGCATATTATTGACGTCGTTGGTCTTTTGCCGCAGTTCGGCGGTGCGTTCGAGAATCTTCTCTTCCAGGGTGCGGTTATGCTGCTCGATCACGTCGAGCATCTGGATGTTCTTGATGGTGATCACGGTCATACGCGCGATCGTCAGCGCGAAACCTTCGTCTTCGGGGCTGAAGGCCACTTTGCCGACTTCGCCGATAAAGTTCATCACGCCGAACACGTTCTGATCGTCCATCATCGGCACGCACAGCAGCGCTTGCGGCTTATCGTTTGCCGTCAGTCCGACATAACCGGGTACTTGGGTCACGTCCGGCACGAAAACCACCTTGCCCGTACTCGCGACTTGTCCGGCGATGCCTTCGTCAAGGCGGAAACTTTTGGGGAACTGGGCGACTTTATCGTCCAGTTTCGGATAGTAAGCATTCAGGTTTAGATTTTTGTTGCGATCCAATAAGTAGATCGAACCGCGTTCGACCTGGGTTTGTTCGCTCATGACCTTGATCGCGGTCTCCAAGGCATCGACTTGATTGTGGATGCCCGCCAGCTTTTCGCCGGTGCTGTTCAGAATCGACAGATCGGCCAGTTTTTTGCGGATGGCGTTGCGCATACGGTCGAAACTGACGGCCAGGCTGCCGAGTTCGTCCTGGCGCGAGGTGTCGATATTTTCGTTCAGATTGCCGTTGGCGAGATGATCGGCGCTTTTGCGCAAGGCGTCGATCGGGCGCTGCACGATGCGTCCACCGAGTATCCAGATCACGCTGGAGATCACCGCGATAAAGCCCAAGGTGAATGCCGAGATCAGCAAGGCGGTGGTGCGTATCGTCTCGCGCACTTTATGGGTCGAGGTCACGATCTGCACCCGCGCGATCGTCTCGTTCTCGCGTTTGATCGTAGCGGTGTTATTGATGAACAGCGGGTTGGCCTGAATCTCGGCAAAGCTCATCGAGGCCAGGTTGTCGCGCTTTTTCTCGGCGACGACTTTGTTGTCTTTGGTCAAAACGACGCGAATCGCGACGAAATCGCGATCCAGCAAAATCGCGCTGAAAATATCCGCAATCGTGCTTGCATCGTAGTTCCATAACGGCTCCTTCAGGCTCAGCGACGCCAGATCGGACGTATTCGCCGCTTTGCTTTTCAAGTCGCCAATAGTGATGTCATAGTTGTACCAGCCGATCACCACGGTGAACGCCGCCAGCCCGAGCACCAAGCAGACGAACACTACGCTATTGAAAACCCTGACGATGCTTTTTGAAATAAACGAACCCATTGATTCCCCCTAATTGAATACCTGCGCGCCGAATCCATCGAATTAAGCGCCACAAGAATACAACACTTTGCGTATGGCGGATTTTTCCTTACGAAGAAACGGGAATTATTCCTATGGGCAGAATCGGCGACATGTTTGCGATCCATGACTGACCATCGCCCGAACTGGCCGCGGCAAAGCGGTGGAATGACTCCAGGGCCGCCATTTTTTCGCTCCGCCACACAGGCGTTTGCCGCATTGACTCGGCCAAAAAGGGCGAGGATACTTGAGGCCTGCGCTTGGCCTTTCACCATCGAAACGACAAATCGGCTCGATGCGAACCTCAAATCGTTGCTTTCATCGCGAGCGATCGCCGCAATATGCCATGAAGAAAATCCGCTTCCTTTCGCTTGAAACGCACCTCGGCGTAATCTTCCTGCTGTTTTTGCTGCTGCCTACCTTGTCGACCGCCTGGCTGGCTTACGACTACGCCATCGCACTCACGAAATCCGAGCGCATCAAGACGGTCGGACGGGTAGCGGATCTGCGGCATGAGCAGTTGCGCATGGTGTTCCATCGCGCCATCGGTCGCGCCGAGGGACTGCTGGTGGATCTGAACCACCGCTGCGACGGTCTGACGCGTGGCGTCGATTGTCTTCGCGACGGCTTAAATTTTTTTCTGCACAGCGAAAATGCGCTGGGCGTCGCACTGCTCGCCCCCGACGCCTCTGTTCTGACGGTGGGCGAGTCGGAGGTGACGAGGGGAGATATTCCCAGCTTCAAAAGCGGACAACTGGCTCAATTCACCCGCTATGCATCGGGACAGCGCCGCAATTACTATATCCTCATCGACGATCCGCACAGTAAGCATCGGCTGGCCGTCACCTATCCGCTGCAAGCGATCCAATCGGTTTTTGTTTCGCATCCCGATCTGGGCGATTCCGGGGAAACGTTTCTCGCCGATAGCCAAGGTTTCTTCATCACGACCGCCCGTTACCCCTCGACGCAAGGACATAGCCACCCGATCTCGG
>DATETD010000065.1:0-10941 GCA_035283885.1 Rhodocyclaceae bacterium | reverse complement strand
GATGGGCGAATTCGAGCGCGCGCGTGCATTTGAAGATCATTTCGACCAAGCGGTCGACCGGCAACAGATTGCCGGGACTGCAAAACGGCTCCAGCGTGCCGCCGGGTACATATTCCATCACGATGTAGCTGAGCGCTTCGTCGAGCACGGCGTCGAAGATTTGCACGATATGCGGGTGGAGCAGTTTGCCCGCGAGCGAAGCTTCGTTGAGCAGTAGATGGCGGTAAAGGCGACCGCGCTCCTTGTCGCGCAGCACTTCGGGGAATAGGGCTTTGACGGCGACTTCGCGTTGCGTGAACGAGTCGAAGGCCAGATAGACCGACGAGGTCGCGCCTTCGCCGAGTTTTTTGCGAATTTCGTATTTGCCGATACGCTCGGGTAGCGCCATGGCGGGCGTGAAGCTTATCCCAGCCGCACGCGGGCGCGCTCGATGGCGGCGCGCACTTGCTTGGGCGCGGTTCCGCCCAGATGGTCGCGTGCGGCGAGCGAGCCTGCGACGCTCAATACCTCGAACACATCCGCTGCGATCAAGGAGGAGAATTCCTGCAAGGCCGGCAGCGTCAGGTCGGCCAGGTCGCATCCTTGGGTTTCGCATGCGCGCACGGCGCGCGCCACGGCTTCGTGAGCGTCGCGGAACGGCACGCCTTTTTTGACCAGATAATCGGCGAGGTCGGTGGCGGTGGCGTAACCTTGACGCAAAGCGGCGGCCATGGCTTGCGGTTTGACCTGGATGCCGGGAATCATGTCGGCGAAGATGCGCAAGGTGTCGGTCAGGGTGTCGACGGTGTCGAACAGCGGCTCTTTATCCTCTTGATTGTCCTTGTTGTAGGCCAGCGGTTGGCCTTTCATCAGCGTCAGCAAACCCGTGAGATGGCCGAAGACGCGACCGGTTTTGCCGCGCGCCAGTTCGGGAACGTCGGGATTTTTCTTTTGCGGCATGATCGACGAGCCGGTGCAGAAACGGTCGGCCAGGTCGATAAAGCCGACGCGTGGGCTCATCCATAGGATCAGTTCTTCGGATAGGCGCGAGATGTGCGTCATAATCAGTGCGGCGGCGGCGCAAAATTCGATCGCGAAGTCGCGGTCGGAGACGGCGTCGAGCGAGTTTTCGCAGATCGATTCGAAGCCGAGTTCGCGCGCGACGGCGGCGCGGTCGATCGGAAAGGTGGTGCCGGCCAGCGCGGCGGCGCCGAGCGGCAGGTGGTTGACACGGCGACGGCAGTCCGTCAAGCGCGTGCGGTCGCGTTGCAGCATTTCGAAATACGCCAGCAAGTGATGGCCGAAACTCACGGGCTGGGCGACTTGCAGATGGGTGAAACCCGGCATCGGCGTATCGGCGTGCAATACCGCTTTGTCCAGAAGGGCGGTTTGCAAGATGCGCAGTAGTTCGTGGATAGCGTCGATGCTGTCGCGCAGCCACAGGCGGATGTCGGTGGCGACTTGGTCGTTGCGCGAGCGACCGGTATGCAGGCGTTTGCCTGCATCGCCGATCAGCGCGGTCAGACGTTTTTCGATATTGAGATGGACGTCTTCGTCGTCGAGACTCCACTGGAATTGCCCGGCTTCGATTTCGGCCTGGATCGTCGCCATGCCGCGCTCGATGGCGGCAAAATCCTCGGTGGAGATGATTTTTTGTTGCGCCAGCATGCGTGCGTGAGCGAGCGAGCCGCGGATGTCTTGTCGCCACAGTCGTTGATCGAAGTCGATCGAGGCGGTGTAGCGTTTGACGAGGTCGGAGACCGGTTCGGAGAAGCGTCCTGACCAGGTGGCGGTCGCGGTTGTCGGGGTGTCTTGCATGGTGGAAGCGTGTGGGAACAAGGGTTGGCTAGCACGCCAAGTATAAGGGAAAATTGGAGATATTATCCGTCGGAGGGTGAGCTTTTATGATCCAGGTATTTCGCGCGCAGTCGGGCGCCGTGTTGCAAGCGGAGATGTTTCGCTGTAACGGCGAATTTGCGATAATTTTCGGCGTACATACTTCGCAGTAGCTGTAAAATAGTTCCTTGCTTTGGCGGCGATTCTTGCGTCGGCGCTTGTTGTCGACGCGCGCACGCCTTATCGAAATATTCTTAGTACATCCTCAGTCCATCCTTTATTGACCGGCCCCATGTCGTGAATTTCGACCGTTTGTATGCATCTATTGACGACGATATGCGCGTTGTCGACCTTACGATCCGCCGACGTCTGCATTCGGACATCGCCTTGGTTCGTCAAGTTGCCGAGTATATTGTGGCTGCCGGAGGCAAGCGCATGCGGCCTGCCTTGGTGTTGTTGGCGGCTAAAGCCTGCGGCTATCAGGGGGCGCATCATCACGAATTGGCGGCGGTGGTGGAATTCATCCATACGGCGACCTTATTGCATGACGATGTAGTCGACGAGTCTTCGCTGCGGCGCGGTCGCGGCACGGCGAATGCGGTGTTCGGCAATGCGGCGAGCGTACTGGTCGGCGATTTTCTGTACTCGCGCGCGTTCCAAATGATGGTGTCGGTCGGCAGCATGCGGGTGATGCAGGTGCTGGCCGATGCGACCAATATCATCGCCGAGGGCGAAGTGCTGCAATTGATGAACTGCGGCAATGCCGATATCGAGGTCGAGGATTATCTGCGTGTAATTCGTTACAAGACGGCGCAGTTGTTCGAGGCAGCCGGACGTCTGGGCGCGATTCTCGGCGCGGCGAGTCCGGCACACGAGGAAGCCTTGGCGGCGTATGGTATGCATATCGGTACGGCCTTCCAGTTGGTCGACGATGTGCTGGATTATTCCGGTAACGAGGCTCAGATCGGCAAACATCTGGGCGACGATCTGGCCGAGGGTAAGGCGACCTTGCCGCTGATTCATGTCATCCGTCATGGAGCGGCGCAGCAGGCGGCCTTGGTGCGCACGGCGATAGAACAAGCGCGTCGCGAGGATTTTCAGCAGGTGCTGGAAGCCGTGCGCGCTAGCGGAGCGCTTGCCGCCGCGCATCGTCAGGGCGAGATCGAGGTGGATGCGGCGAAATCCGCCATTGCGGTGTTGCCCGATTCAAAATTTCGGCAAACGCTGTTAGAATTCGCGGACTTCGCCGTGCATCGCGATCACTAATGCGCGGCTTCCCGTAGTCGCATAGCGTTGCAGCGTCGTTGTCAAGTAAAACTCTCGCCGTCGGGGTGTAGCTCAGCCTGGTAGAGTACTGCGTTCGGGACGCAGGAGTCGGAGGTTCGAATCCTCTCACCCCGACCATCCATAGCCTAAAAATACTTGGACGGGATTTTCCGGGCATCGTTACGGCGGTGGTTTCGGCAATTGTTTCGGCGTGTCCGGGGGTAGATTATGGTGAGATTCCTGCTGTTGCTCCTTGCCGTCGTGGCCTTGATATTCATCTTGAGCCGCAGTTCCGCCCGGCGTAAAAAATCGGCAACGCCGCCGGTCCCCGCCCCCTCGTCTCCACTCGATGCAATGCGGCGTTGCGCGCATTGCGGCGTGTATTTCCCATCGAGCGAGTCGCTACGCGAGGCCGACCTGGATTATTGCTGCGACGAGCACCGGCAGCGTGGGCCGCTGTCGCTACCCTAGATCGCATCATGGGCTTCCGCTCCTCGACGCCCCGTTTTTCTTTTGTAGCGCATGACCAGGAAGCGACGATGGAGTCGTTCTGGCGCTCTTTGCGCTATTTCTCCTTTTATCGATTGTTTGTGGCGCTGTTGTTTTTGGGGACGGCGCTGGTTTTCGGCGAAGCCCTCAGCCTGGGGTCGTATGATTTTCGGCTATATCGCACCTTGGCGTTTGCCTATTCTCTGCTGGCGGTCGGGTTTCTTGTATTGTTGCTGTGGCGACCGCCGCGCTTTAATTTTTTGTTGTCCTTACAGGTTACCACCGACATCCTGGCGTTAACCCTGATGATGTACACCAGCGGCGGGCAGAAGAGCGGCATTGCGGCCTTATTGCTGGTGGTGGTGGCGGGCGCCGGCTTGGTCGGACAGGGGAAAATGGCCCTGTTCTATGCCGCGCTGGCCTCGGTATTGATGCTGCTGGAGCAAGGCTGGCGCACCTTGGCGCTGGATGCGGATCCCGCCGATTTTGTGCGCACCGGTTTTATCTGCATTGCCTTTTTCGGTTCGGCGGTCGCCGCGCGCTTGCTCTCGCAGCGCGTCGTCGCCAACGAGGTGCTGGCGCGCGAGCGCGGTCGCGAACTGGACGAGCAGTTGCGTATCAGCGAACGGATTATCCGCGATATGGACGACGGGGTCTTGGTGGTGGATGCCGATGGCAGCGTGCGCCTCTTGAATCCGCGCGCGCAGAGCTTGCTGAACGCCTCGGCGGCGGACTGTTCGACTCTGGACGCCTTGTCCGACGCCTTATCCGGGCGTTACGATGCGTGGAGCCGGGACTGCGTCGAAGTCGCGGAGATGTTGCGCGTCGACGATGGACGTCTGGTGCGCGTGCGTTATCTGCCGCCGGCCGATCGCGGCGGTAAGACCTTGATTTACCTAGAGGATATGGATCGAGTGCAAGCCCAGGCGCGGCAATTGAAACTGGCCGCATTGGGGCGGCTGGCGGCGAATATGGCGCATGAGATTCGCAATCCGTTGGCGGCGATCAGTCATGCGGCCGAGCTGCTGGCCGAAGACGATGTGGATTTGTTGCGCAATCGTTTGGCGCGGATTATTCACGACAATACGCGCCGCTTGAATCGCATCGTCACCGACGTGCTGGAATTGGGGCGGCGCGACCGGGCGCAGCCCGAAGTCTTGCGCTGGCAGACGTTTATCGCCGAATTCATGGAGGAATTTTCACTGCACGATGCTTCGGCCAGTCGGCGCGTGCAGGTGGTGGGCGATGGGCTGGAACTGCGTTTCGACCGCGGCCATCTGTATCGCGTGCTATGGAACTTACTCGGCAATGCATTGCGTCACGCCTCGGCGCAAACCGGTGCGGTGCGCATCGAAGCTCGCAGCGGCAGCGATCCGTCGCTGGTCGAATTGCATATCGCCGACGATGGCGAAGGCATCGACAAGGCGCTGCATAGCCAGGTGTTCGAGCCTTTTTTCACCACGCATGGCGCAGGCACGGGGCTGGGGCTGTATATTGCCCGCGAATTGTGCGAAGCCAATGGAGCGAATCTGGAATTATTGGACAGCGCGCTGGATGGGGATGGCGCTCCCGGCTTGTCGGGGGCGCATTTTTGTATCGTAGCGGAGGGCAGGTTATGTCGGTGAAATCGGAGCGTCGCGCGCGCGGCGAGGCTAAACGCGTCTTGGTGGTCGATGACGAAGCCGATATTCGCGAGTTGCTCGATTTGACCTTGGCGCGCATGGGCTTGCTGGCCGATTGCGTCGGCACCTTGGCCGAAGCGCGGCGTCTGCTCGCCGTCCAACGTTACCAGCTTTGCCTGACCGATATGCGTTTGCCCGATGGCGAAGGACTGAGCCTGGTCAAACATATCAACGAAACCGTCGCCGATTTGCCGGTGGCGGTGATTACGGCGCACGGCAGCACCGAAAATGCGGTGCTGGCGCTCAAGGCCGGGGCGTTCGATTACATCGCCAAGCCGGTTTCGCTCGAACAACTGCGCGGACTGGTCAAGTCGGCGCTGGAACTGCCCGAAACCGAGCAGTGCAACGAGCGCAGCAGCGAACGCCTAATGCTGGGCGATTCGCCGGCGATCCGGCAAGTGCGCGAACGGATCGACCGCGTAGCGCGCAGTCAAGCCCCCGTACATATTACCGGCGAATCCGGCAGCGGCAAGGAGCTGGCCGCGCGACTGATACACACCCAAGGCGCGCGGCGCGAACGGCCTTTCGTGGCGGTGAACTGCGGCGCGATTCCCGAAAATCTGATGGAAAGCGAGTTTTTCGGTTATCGCAAAGGCGCGTTTACCGGCGCGGACGATGATCGCGAAGGCTTTTTCCAGGCGGCGCACGGCGGCACGCTGTTTCTCGATGAGGTCGCCGAATTGCCGCTGCTGATGCAAGTTAAATTATTGCGCGCGATTCAGGAAAAGCGCGTGCGCAAAGTCGGCGCGACCGCCGAATGCGCCGTCGATGTGCGCATCATTTCCGCGACGCATCAAGACCTCAAGGTCTTGGTCGAACACGGGCGCTTCCGTCAAGATTTGTACTACCGGCTGAACGTGATCGAGTTGCGCACGCCGGCGTTGCGCGAATGTCGTGAGGACATTACGACCATGGCCGGACATATTCTCGACCGGCTCGCGCGGGCGGCGGGGATGACATCGCCACCCTTGACCGCCGCCGCGTTGGCGGCCTTGCAACGCTATCCCTTCCCCGGCAATGTGCGCGAACTCGAAAACGTGCTCGAACGCGCCTTGGCGCTGATGGCGGGCGAATCGATCGACGCCGACGACCTCGATTTGGCGCCGCCGCCTGCGTCGGGCAATGCGCCGCAGACGGTGACGGGCAATTTGCAGGATTATCTCGATCAGGTGGAGCGCCTGGCGATACTCGAAGCATTGAAGCAGACCAACGACAATCGCACTGCCGCGGCGCGCCTGCTCGGCGTGACCTTCCGCTCGATGCGCTATCGCATGGCGCGCCTGGGAATGAACGATGGATAGTGCTCCGCCGTCGCCATTGCTGTGGCGGCAAGGCTGGCTGGACGGCGCGCGTTGCGAGCCGTCGCCGAATTGCGACGAGCGACCGGCGAACGCCGCGATCTCGCTACTGGTCGTTCATGCCATCAGCTTGCCTCCGGGCGTTTTCGGCGGCAGCGAGATCGTCGATTTCTTCTGCAACCGCCTGGATGTCGAGGCGCATCCGTATTTCGGCGCAATTCGGCATTTGCGCGTCTCGGCGCATTTTCTCATCCGCCGCGACGGCGCCACGCTACAGTTCGTCAGTTGCGACCGACGCGCCTGGCATGCCGGCGTCTCCTGCTGGCAAGGGCGCGAGCGTTGCAACGACTTCTCGATCGGCATCGAACTCGAAGGCGACGACCACTGCGCGTTTACCGATGCGCAGTACGCCGTACTGAATGAACTGACGGCGCGACTGTGCGAGGCCTATCCGCTGCAAGCGATCGTCGGGCATAGCGATATCGCGCCGGGACGCAAAACCGATCCCGGCCCCCACTTCGATTGGCGGCGAGTGACGACGCCTTTGACAAAACCTGCATAAAGGAAACGACGATGGCGAAAGATACTAGACACGGCGGTGCGCGCAAGCGCGCCAAACTGCGCAAGGCGGCGGAAGCACCAGCGACTAAAGAGCCGAAAGCGTTGCCGCCGCCGCGCTGGCCGTTCCCGCTGGGGCCTAGACCGTAGGCTTGTAGCCGCAGCCGTCTCGCCAGAGCCGACTTTTTGTAGGCGTAGGCATCGGGTTTGCCGGGCGACGGTAGTTTCGTCGGCGCGCCCTTAAATCCCGCCCGGTTATCCACTTGAGGCGGGATCAAGTAGGTTGGCGCTGAAGCTCTGCGCAGCCCAATTTCGTAGCGAATGCTCGATGTTGGGCTTTCTATCGTTTGCCAACTACTTCTGCATGGGCGTTTAGCATGGGGCTTGGCGTCGTGTCAAGCCGGAAATATGAATGCCAAAACCAATCATCGATTCATTTTTCTTGCATTCAAGCTAGCATTTAATGGGATAATTACCTACGCATCACATCGAATGCGCTTAATTTGTTGTTCACCGAAAGGAGAGGTGCTTGTCTAAAGAATCGTCGTTCCAAATGTTTGGCGTCAATATTGTTACCCATCCACATAATCCGGATGGGTACGTTCGGTTGATGAAAGCCGCCTTTGATATGAGGCGCTCAGTAAAGGTGCACGGCTCGCAGCACTTGATGATTGGGGCGCTACGGCCTTTGCATAGCGATAGACCGATCAGTGGCTTACACGGAAAGTTCTACCGCTTTGTCCATATAGACAAGGATGCGCCTTGGTACAACGTGAGTCGCCATGATGACGCCACTGATGAAGAGCGATCACAGATCAACATTCCAGACGGTCTACGCCCCAATACCGAGAACTTCGAGTTCATTTTTTATCCAAAAGGCCATACGTTGTACTTCAGTCGCCGCTCCACCGGTAAACTCAACGGACACTGGTCGAATCTGGGGCCAAGGCAAGTAGCCACGCTGTTGAATACCCTATTCAAGAATCCAGTTATTCTTGACGAGTTTGGCGAAGTCGAAGTGACCGTTTTGCCTGATCGTAGTCAGTTGGATCGGATATTCGCCATTCCAACGCTGCAAAGGCTCGTCATCGATGTTACAAAACCCAACGCAGACGCACTTAGCAAAGCGCAGGCAAAAGTTTTTAATCGAATGGACAGAACAAATACAGGTCGCCTCAAGGAGGAACTTACGGCAAGAAGAGGCGCGTCCATTGAATTGGATGACGATTACAAAGAGCTTGCGACGATAGCCGCCTCCAATGGTAAGGTCGAAGGACAGGGCTATGACGGCGCTGGCCGTCCGGTCAAGCTTTCCACGGTTGATGTACATTGGACAGCCAGAGTAGCCTACAATCCAGAAGAATCGGAAACAGAACTGGATGCACTTACCTTGGCAACAAGATCCCTTCCCGGTCATGTCGGACCATAGCGATCATTCTCATGAGGACAAAGATCCCCATGGTCTTCGCGCCATACTGGCTCTGTACTGGCGCGCCTATGGGGGGTGGTCGGCGCTATTGGGGTCGGCGTTTTTCTGGCTTTCCATTGCACTGCTTGTCGTTACCTCGCCTTACTGGCTCAAGCCATCGAATGCATGGTGGTCTCAGACGCTCTCCGTCATGCCCAATCTGCTGGGATTTACGCTAGGCGGATTCGCGGTTTTCCTTGCCTTCGGCGACGATCAATTCAAAAAACTGATCAGCGGCTCCGTACCCCAAGAAGACGGGCCTTCTCCTTACTTGGAAGTCAGCGCTACGTTTCTTCACTTCGTCTTAATCCAAGTAGCTGCCTTGATTGCTGCGATCATAGGTAATGCTACAACATTTACATTGCCCGGCTGCCTTGCTGTAGTGTCATCTTTCTTGGCGTCAATCCGGGTCGTGGGCGACCTTTTCGGGTATTGGCTGTTCCTCTATGGCATCTCATCGGCTGCTGCTGCCGCCATTGCTATCTTTCGAGTCGCCTATTGGTACGATAGCTATCAGGGTAAGTAACGTGCAGCCGTCCAATCATGAACCCGCGTCACCCTTCCGATAACCTCTTCCCTCTATCCGACACACTCGCATCAGGCGTACGGCTGCAAACTCAATCGACGGCGCTCAAAGATGGCAATCGGTTGCGCGTGATCGAACACCGTCAACCGCTGCAAGCGCCACTCATGTAAAAGTCGGCGCTGGCGGGACGGATGCTGCGATGTTTTAACCAGTATCTACTCGGGAACCCGTCCACAAAACCCGCCCAGTCGCTTCCAAATGGCAAAGATAGGCGCGCGCGTCGAATTCGAGTTGATGATAATCCGGCTCCATATGGCGGCAGAGTTGGTAGAAGGCTTTGTCGTGTTCCGGTTCTTTGATATGGGCAAGTTCGTGCACTACGATCATGCGCAGGAAGTCGAGCGGCATGTCTTTGAATACCGTGGCGATGCGGATTTCGCGTTTGCTCGTCAGTTTTTGCCCCTGTACCCGCGCGATGCGGCTATGCGCGCCTAGCGCCTGTCGCATGACGTGAAGTTTGCCGTCGAACGCGACTTTGTCGAGCGGGCCGGCGTTGCGCAGGTAATCGTTTTTAATGCCGGAAACGTAGTCGTACAGCGCCTTGTCGCTGCGCACCGTATGCGCGCGCGGATATTTTCGCAGTAGCGCTTCGCCCAGTCGATCCGCGGCGATCAGGCGCTGGATGTGTTCGGTGAGTTTGACGGGATATCCGGCGAGGTAGTTGGGTGGCGGTTTCGGGTGCACAATGTAGGCGTGTAATCGGGTTACGACGAATCGACGGCGATTATCGCCGGATTCGTCGGCGGCGATATCGACATCGCGACATCGATGCGGAAAGTCGGCGCTCGCGGGACGGCGGTGTGGGTCGGTTCTGCGGCGGAATTTCGCTTGCGATTCACTTCGCTTAGGGCTATTCTCGGCGCTTGAGTGGCGCTTCGGTGGCGCTTAAGTGGCGCTATCAGGCGTTCGGGTTGAGGCGGAATAGTCGGAATAAGTATAACGTGATGAATCGGCGTCGGTTTTTGCGCGAGGGTTTGTTCGTGTCGGCAGCGCTTGCGCTGGTCCGCCGGGCTTGGGCGCGCTCGCCGGGCGCGCTGGCGGCGATTTATCCCGATTTGAGTACGGCGTATCGCGAGGTGTTCGCGCGTATCGTCGAGGGTATCGAGGCGCATAGCAAATTGCATGTGATCGCTTATCCGCTCGTCGGCAACGTCAATCGGCAGGAAATGCAACAGAGTTTCAAGCGGCAGGCGGTGAAAGTGGTGGTCGCGCTCGGACGGCAGGGCTTGAAGGCGGCGCTGGGGCTGGAGCGGGAGTTCGGCGTGATCGCGGGCGGGGTGATTGCAGCGACCGAGGTCGAGGCGAACAGTTTTCCGGTGTTTAGTATGACGCCCGATCCGGTGTTGTTGTTTGTGCGCTTGAAGCGCTTTATGCCGGGGGTGCGTCGGGTGTTGGCGGTGTACGATCCCAAGCAAAGCGCGTGGGTGATGCGTCTGGCGCGCGAGGCGGCACGCTTGCAGAGTTTGACGCTGCACGTTGCCGAAGCGCAAGACTTGTCGGCGGCGGTGCGGGCGTATGCGGATATTGTCGCCGGTATGACGCCGGGCAAGGATGCCTTGTGGTTGCCGCAGGATGCTGTCGCTACCGAGGAAAGCGCCGTGATGCCGTTGATCCTCGAAGAGACCTGGAATCGCGGTTTGGCGGTGTTTTCGAGCAATCTGCACCATGTGCGGCGCGGCGCCTTGTTTGCGTTGTATGCCGACGAAATGGCTTTGGGCCGTCAGTTGGCGCTGGCGGCGCAGCGGTATTCCACCTTGGAGGCGACGCCGCCGGGGCTGA
>DATETD010000064.1:0-2219 GCA_035283885.1 Rhodocyclaceae bacterium | reverse complement strand
ACGCCGCTGATTTTCGGCATCGAGTTTTTGTTCGGCAGCATTTTCGCCATGCTGGCCTTGCAATGGTGCGGTGCGTTGCGTGGCATTGCCGCAGCGGCGGCCATTGCCGGCTACACCTGGTTTGCATGGAATCACCTCTACGCCGTTATTATCATGACCGCAGAAGTTGCGGTGGTCGCCAGCCTCGTAAGTCGGCGAAAAATCGGCTTGGTCATGGCCGACACGCTGTACTGGCTAGTGCTTGGAATGCCTATGGTGTATTCATTTTATTCGATGGTTATGGGCGGGGGCTTCGAAAACACCAGCATCGTCATGATCAAGCAATCGATCAACGGCATCGCCAACGCCCTCGTCGCCCGCTTGATTTGTTCGAGCATCGCCGTGCGCTTTCAGGGCTTGCGGATCGGCTACCGCGAATTAACGTATAATTTCTTTGTATTCTTCGCCCTGTGTCCGGCATTGATTTTGCTCGTGATTTTCAGCCATAACGACTTTAGCGAAAGCGAAGCCAAGATTCGCGCCGAACTGCGCGAACATAGCTCGCTGATTCGCCAACGACTGGAAGTTTGGCTTGAAAACCGCAGCACCGCTATCGAGTATTTGGCGGCGATGGCCGCTACGCACACGCCCACGGAAATGCAACTGCGTCTGGAGCAAGCCCATCGCTCGGACCTCAACTACCTGCGTATCGGTTTGTTGGATAAGCAAGAAACCACCGTCGCCTTTTCTCCGCGGTTCGATCGAGGCGGGCAAAGCAATCTCGGACTGAATTTTGCCGATCGACCGTTTCTACCCAAGCTGCGACAAACGCTGAAGCCGCTGTTATCGGAAGTTGTCATGAGCCGAATTATTGCCAAAGAGCCTACCGTCACCCTATCGGCGCCCGTGGTGGTCGATGGCGAGTACAGCGGCAGAGTGAGCGGCGCATTGAATTTGCAACAAATCCGCAGTCTTCTCGATCAAGCCGCACTCCGTAGCGGCATGAACTACACGCTCCTGGATAAAAACAAGAATATCATCTTCGCCAACCTCGATGAGCGAAAACCGATGACGCCATTCGCTCGCCCGACCGGCAAGCTGATACGCTTGGACGATGCGGTTTCGCAGTGGACGCCGATCTTGCCGCCCAATACCCTAGGCTCTCACCGCTGGAAATCGTCGGTCTATCTCGTCGACTCGCCCATCGGCAACCCCGCCGAATGGCGGCTGATCCTGGAGCAACCCATGGCTCCGTTTCAGCAGATTTTTTTCAAACGCTATACCTACGCACTGGGTGTATTGTTCGCCCTGTTTCTCGTGGCCGTACTGCTGGCGGAGCTATTGAGCCGCCGGATGGCCCACACCATCGAACAACTTAGCCATCTCACGCGCGATCTACCGTTGTCCTTGAAAACCGGTGCGCAGATTCGCTGGCCCGACACGGGCTTACTGGAGCCTTATCGCCTGACGCTTCATTTCAAAATGATGATGGAATCGTTGAGCGCGCAATTCCGCGCCAACCGCGAACTCCATGCCTCGCTGGAGCAGCGCGTGACGCAACGAACTCGCGAGCTTGAGCAACTGAATCGACATTTCGTCGCCTTCCTTGAAAACACTACGGATTTCATCTACTTCAAGGATAAGGACGGTCGGTTTCTGTTTTGCAGCCAAACCCTGGCGAACGTCACCGGCCACGCCAGTTGGCGCGACATGCTGGGTAAGCATGACTTCGATGTATTTCCGAAAGATACGGCGCAAATTTATTACGAAGAGGAGTTGTCGATATTCCGCGATGGCATCCCGTTACTCAACAAAACGGACCCGTATTACGATGCTCAGGGCAAGCCCGGCTGGGTGCTGGCCAACAAATGGCCCCTGTTCGACGCCAATAACAATGTTATTGGTATTTTCGGCATCAGTCAGGATATCACCGTCTTGAAAACCACCCTGGAGGATCTGGAACGTTCCAACGCCGATCTCGAACAATATGCCTACGCCGCTTCGCACGACATGCGTCAACCATTGCGCATGATTTCGAGCTACCTGCAATTACTGGCGAGCGAACTGGCGCCGACGCTGAACGATGAATCGCGACAGCATCTCGACTTCGCGATCGACGGCGCACAACGCATGGATCGTATGCTATCGGCCTTACTGGAGTATTCCAGGGTCGGACGTAAGAATGAGCCTATGGCGCGGATCGACAGTCGCGCGCTCGTCGACGATGCCTTGCGCTACCA
>DATETD010000063.1:0-12127 GCA_035283885.1 Rhodocyclaceae bacterium | reverse complement strand
CATCGATCTTGCTGGCGCTCGGCGTTTGGGCCTATGCGAATAACGCCGAACGTCTCTACACCGGCGCCTGGGATCATCAACGCGCCTCGCGCTTCAACGACGCCGCATCGTTGTTCGACCGCGCCTACCAGGCGCGACGCGGCGACGCCAAGCGCGAGGAGGCGCTGTTCTGGTCGGCCAAAGCCAGGGAACTCGCCGGACAGCGCGACGCGGCGCTGCAGCGTTATCGCGAATTGACGCAGCATTACGAAGGCTTTTGGTTGCCCGAATCGCTGTATACGCAAGCCAAACTGGCGCGCGAAATCCATGCGGACGACGAAGCCCGTCTACTCGGCGAGCGCTTGCAACGCGAATTCCCCGGCAATAGTTGGGCGCAACGCTATCGCAACGAGTTTGCAGCCCGCTAATGCCGAAAGTAGTGCAGCAACTGTTGCGCTACGGCGTGGTCGGCGTGCTGGCTTTGGCGCTGGATGTCGGGATATTCACGTTGCTGCGCGCTCAGGAGGCCGATCTGCTGTTTGCCAACACCTTGGCGCGCCTATCGGGCGCCTTGACCGCGCAGGCCGGCAACTACCTGTGGACCTTTGAAGCGCGTGCGCGCCAAGTGGCGTGGTGGGGGTCGGCAGTGCGCTATACGGCGTTATGGATCTTCGCTACGCTACTCTCGACCGCCGCGCTCGCCGCGATTGCCACGCAGTGGCAGATGAGCGGCTGGGTCGAGGCTACGGTTAAACTGGCGGTCGAAGTGTGCATCGTGGTCTTCAATTTCTTCGTATCGCGCCACTGGGTGTTTCGATGAATCTACCGTATAAATTATCGATCGTCATTCCTTTGCATAACGAAGCCGCAGCGTTTCCATTGCTGCTGCAAGCGTTGCGCCGCGCCCTGGCCGACTGGACGGAAGCTTGGCAGATCGTTGCGATCGACGACGGCAGCCGCGACGCGACGTGGCAGGCGATTCTGACCGCCAGTCGCGAATTTACCGACGGCGTCGCCGATTTCAAAGGCGTGCGTTTCAGCCGCAATTTCGGCAAGGAGGCCGCGATGCTGGCCGGACTCGAAGCGGCGCAAGGCGAATGGGTGGTGGTGATGGATGGCGACGGACAGCATCCGCCCGCCTTGTTGCCCGAAATGCTGCGCCGCGCCGCAGAAGAAGGCGTCGATCTCGTTGCCGCACAAAAACGCGAACGCGCTACGGACGGCCTGTCGGCGCGATGGTTGGCGCGCTTATTCAATCGATTTATGCATCTCGCTACCGGCCTGGATTTGTCGAATGCCTGCGATTACCGGCTGATGAAGCGGCATGTCGTCGACGCCTTGCTCGCCATGCCGGAGCGCACCCGCTTCTTTCGCGCCATGACCGCCTGGACCGGCTTTCGGCAAGCCGATGTCCCGTTCGATGTCCCGCCCAGACTCGCCGGCGCCACCGCCTGGACCACCGGCGGGCTGATACGTCTGGCGGTGACTGCGATCACCGGCTTCTCCGCCAAACCATTGACATTGATCTTCCGCATCGGACTGCTGGGACTCGTCGTCTCTATCGTGCTGGCGCTCCAGGCGTTATGGTCTTGGCTTTCGGGCGTTGCGGTGTCCGGGTGGACGTCGCTCACCTTGGTGATCGTCTTCTTCGGCTCGGCCAATTTATTGGGAATCGGCGTAATGGGCGCTTATCTTGCCCAATTGTTCGACGAAATCAAGGCGCGTCCGGTATATCTCGTTTCCGCTCGCGTCGAAACTCAAGCGCATGACCGCCGTCGCGCGACCAGAGGCGAGCAGGAAATAGCGGAGTAATCCTATCTTTTGCGTCCATTAGCGCCGGGACGGCGAAAGCTCCCCAGGGTTGTCTTCCTCAAGGACGATTTCGGGATCGGCAGGCGCGATTCCCGGCACCAAAAGTCGGCGCTGGCGGGACGGATGCGCCGCATCCCAATTATCGCCTATGCCGACATCGACGGTCGACCAGAGGCTACAGCTTCCTATCATAGGTCGAGCTGTGGATAAGTCTATCCTTAAATTTGCTTTTTGCGGCGCGGCTGCGCGCTTACAAAGTAATTTACAATGGAGCGCGTTTACTACACTTCGGGGAACTCAATGAGCCGCATAATGATCGTGGATGATGAGGAGGGTGTGCTCAATGCCTTGCGTCGGCTGCTGTCGTTGACACCGTGTCGCTATGGTTGCCTGACGTACCAACTACAGGTGGAAACTTTTTCCTCCCCCGCCGCCGCGCTGGAGCGCGCCCGCGCCGAGTCGTTCGATC
The DNA here is from genome assembly GCA_035283885.1 of Rhodocyclaceae bacterium. Lineage (GTDB taxonomy): Bacteria > Pseudomonadota > Gammaproteobacteria > Burkholderiales > Rhodocyclaceae > DATETD01. Next base: position 9,867 of record DATETD010000063.1, on the reverse strand, counting down.
TGATCCTTTCCGACTATCGTATGCCGGGCATGAACGGGCTGCAGCTACTCGAAGAAATCAAGGCGATCGATCAAGACGCGGCATGCGTGGTGCTGTCCGGCTATTCCGATTTGGTGGTTCTCTCGGAGGAAATGCACAAAATCGACATCTATGGCATTCTACCCAAGCCTTGGAACGACTATTTGCTGATGTCGCTGATTGCCCAGGCGCTCAACAACCGTGAATTGATGCTTGAAAACCGTCGGCTCGCGCAAACCGTGCGCGCCGCGTGCGGGGCGGCGGCGCATGCGGCCTTGCCGGAGCCGACTGGGCGCGAGAAATAATAGCGGACAACTCATTGAATTCGTATCATGCCAGTTAGCTGCTTGACGAACATAACAAGACCACTGCGTGTATTCTGAAACTCCCTATCCCTATGACTACGCCTGACGACACACCCGCAAGCCTGCTTCTCGTCGATGATGAAGCCAGCATCCTGTCTTCGCTACGACGGCTGCTGCGCCCGGCGGGCTATAAGATTCATACCGCCGAAAGCGGTAAAGCCGGATTGGCCGTTCTGGAGCGCGAGCGCGTGGATCTGGTGATTTCGGATATGCGTATGCCCGAAATGGATGGCGCCCAGTTTCTCGAGCAGGTGCGCAACCGTTGGCCCGGCATCGTCCGCATACTACTCACCGGCTATGCAGATATAACGTCGACCATCGACGCCATCAATCGCGGCGAGATTTATCGCTATATCGCCAAGCCGTGGGACGATAACGATCTCGTGCTGATCATTCGCGATGCGCTCGAGCAGCGACGCCTGCAAAGCGAAAATGACCGCTTGTTGAAGCTGACCCAGACCCAGAACGCCGAGCTGAAAGAGCTCAACATGGGGCTGGAAGCCAAGGTGAAAGAGCGCACTGCCGAAATCGAGCGCGCCAATAATTCGCTAAATCTCGCCAATGAGCGCCTAAAGCAAAACTTTCTGGTGTCGATCAAAGCCTTTTCCGGCTTGATCGAACTGCGCGGCGGCGCGATGGCCGGCCACTCGCGCCGCGTTGCCGATTTGACGCGCAAGCTGGCGGCCCGTCTCGGGGTGGATAATCGAAGCCAGCAAACTTTTTTCATCGCCGCGCTGCTTCATGATATCGGCAAAATCGGTTTCACCGACGAGTTTCTGGCGCGCCCCGTCTCCAAGATGACGGGAGAGGATATCGCGCGCTACCGCAAGCACGTCGTCACCGGCGAAGCGGCGCTGATGCCGCTGAGCGAACTGAAAGAGGTCGCGCACCTAGTTCGCTCCCATCATGAGCGCTTCGATGGGCAAGGTTTTCCGGATGGCTTACAGGGTTTGGCCATCCCGCTCGGGGCGCGTATTTTGAGCGTGGTGAATGACTATGACGGTTTGCAGATCGGCACCCTGACCGAAAAACGCCTGAGTTCGGACGAAGCCAAGGCGATACTCATCCAGTCGCGCAATAAACGCTATGATGCGAAGATCGTCGATACGTTCGTCGGTATGCTTGACGAGCAGACGCAGGAGCCCAGTCGCGAGCGTATAGTCTCCACCTTGAATCTGGAGGCAGGCATGGTTTTGGCGCGGGATCTGGTGGATCGCGATGGAGTCTTGCTATTGGCCTCCGACAACATATTGGATCGCGCGTTGATTCATCAAATACAAGATTATGCGCGTCGCGGTGGACGTGGCTTAACGCTGTATATCCGCACCGACAAGTAATCGGTCGTCGTCTTCGATGGATATCGATTAATCGGCATCGGGCGCCTCCGCAGTCGGTCGAAAATTAAAGGAGCGTGAGCGATGCCGGAACTGGATCAAGGAGCGAATCGCCTGACTTTCAAGCTGGTGTATTACGGACCGGCGCAAAGCGGCAAAACGACCAATCTAATTCAATTGCATGATCTCGCCGTCGCCGAAATGAAGGGCGAGCTGATGACGCTGGAAACTCAGCACGATCGCACGCTGTTCTTCGACCTGCTGCCGCTCGGCTTTCGCACTTCATCGGGATTAACCATCCGTTTTCGCTTATTTACCGTTCCCGGCCAGACCGCGCACGACGGCACCCGCAAAGCCGTGCTCTCGCGTGCGGACGGCGTGGTCTTCGTCGCCGATTCGCAGCGCGGCCAAGCCACCAACAACGGCGAGTCGTTCAATAATCTGGCGGAAAATCTCGCTCGTGTCGGGCTTGTTCTGGATCGCCTGCCGCTGGTCGTTCAGTTCAATAAGCGCGATCTACCCGATATTCTCGCCGAAGACGATATCCGTCAACGCTATGTGGGAGCGCCATGGCCGCTACTGTTCTCGGCCGCGGTGCAAGGCAGCGGGGTGAGGGAGACTTTTGCCGCCTTGCTGCACCAGGTCTGGCGACGGTATGCGGGCGAATTGGAATTGAGCCGCGTCCACGGTCTGAACGAAGACAGTTTCGTCGCCGGGGCGTTGGGAGTTTCTCTATGAACGTGGAGGTCGCTTTCGACCGCGATTTTGTTCTGGCTGAACTGATTACTCCCAAAGACGCCAACGAAATGGCGGCGGCATTGCAAGTCATGCTCGCCAGCCCGATCGCCGTGCTGGATGCTGCTGGTCGTCATTTTGGCGGCACGCCGCCGACTAGCGCCGCGCAGCGCGCACCTTTGACGCTGGAACTGGAGCCCGTGGGTTTTCTGGCCGGCGACTGCGCCGCGGATAGGCTAAACGCCGCCGCCGGTGTTTTTCGCTGGGGGTTGTTGTCCCGCGCACGTTTTCGCATGACTTCCGACTTGCATCTGGAAGCCGTGCGCGCCGACTACGCCAAACTACAGCAGCAAAACGAGGCGCTGGGAAATTCCGAGAAGAAATTTCGCAAACTCTCCGAAACACTCGACGCCAAGGTCAAGGAACAGCTGTCCGTCATCGACGCCCGGCAACGCCAACTGTATCAGGCCGAACGTCTGGCCTCGATCGGTCAGTTGGCCGCCGGCGTGGCCCATGAAATCAACAATCCACTCGGTTTCATCGGCAGCAATCTGTCGTCTGCCGAGCGTTATGTCGCCAGTTTTGCCCGGCTGCAACCTTCGGTGCCTACCGAGGTTTGGCGGGCGCTGGACCTGGATTTTGTGCTGGAAGACTTTAGCTGCCTACTCAAGGACTCCCGCGCTGGGGTAGATCGTATCGCCCGTATCGTCAAGGATCTCAAGGGCTTCTCCAGCATCGATCAACCCGAAGAACAGTTTGTCGATCTGAACGCACAACTCGAATCTCTGGTTTCCATCATCAACGGACAAAAGCCCGCCGAGGTCAGCATCGAAACCCATTTCGAACCGCTGCCGCCGCTCCTTTGTCTGCCCGGCCATCTCAATCAGGCCTTCCTGAATATTTTGCAAAACGCGCTGCAAGCCGTAGGCAGCAGGTGGGTCATCCGCATACTCACCCGCGCCTCCGCGGAATCGATTACGGTGCATATCGCCGACAACGGTCCCGGCATTCCGGAAGAAATCCGCTCCCGTATTTTCGACCCCTTCTTCACCACGCGCCGAGTCGGCGACGGCACCGGATTGGGTTTAACCGTGGCTCATGATATTGTCTTGGCGCATAGCGGCTCCATCTCGGTGCTCAGTCCGACCGACGGCGGCGCCACGATCGCCGTCGAAATCCCGGTATAGACCATGAGCAACTATGCCGCCTATTTCACCGGACAAACCGACAGTGCGCCTGAGGCGCCGAGCGTCAAGTCCTACCGCATCCTGATCGTCGACGATGAACCCGGCGTCCTCAGAGCGCTGACGCGCGCTTTCCGCTCGGAGGCGTATCAGGTCGTCACCGCCCTGAACAGCAATGAGGCCTTGCTGCGTCTAGCCGAAGCCGCGGCCCATGTGGTCATCAGCGATTACATGATGCCCGGCATGAATGGCGCCGATCTGCTCAAGGAAATCAAGCGGCTGTACCCGGACACCTTACGCATCATGCTGACCGGCCATGCGGATACCGGCGCCGTGATGGGCGCCATCAACGAGGGGGCCGTCTATAAATTCATTCTCAAGCCATGGAACGACGATGATCTGCGCTTGACCGTATCGCTGGCACTGGAGCAATTCGATCTAGTACAGAAAAACCGCGCCCTCAGCCTGGAAAACACCAAAAAATCAAAGGAAATCGCCGCGCTCTCGCGTCTGGCGGTCTCCAATCGCAGCCAGCTCGGCATGATGCTGCACAAGAAGAACCTGCTGACGAGCGCCCAACTGCAAGAACTTACACGCCTGCAAGGCATACACAAGGAACCGCTGATCAAGCTGCTGCTGGATCGCGACTGGGTCACTGAAAAGCTACTGCGCAAGATTCTGCGCGAAGACCTGCTGGTCGAAGAGGTCGCCCTGGCCGAGTTTCGCGTCGATACCGTTGTTGCCGAACTGATACCGCGCAGCTTTTGCGACAAGCAAATTGTCATTCCCCTCAAGCTCGAAGGCCGCCGGCTGTTGTTGGCCGTGGCCGACCCGATGGACTCCGGCCTGATCGACGATGTACGCTTCACCTCCGGCCTCGATCTGAAGATCGTCATGGCCAGCGCCGACGCCATCCGCGCCAAGATCATCGAGGTGTATGGGCCGAATGACGCGCTCGACATTCATGATATGGAAACCCTGGTCGGCAGTGTCGATCCCTATGAAGGCATAGAGATTCTGATCGACGACGACGAGAATGTGCCGTTGGACGAACTGCTGGCCTCGACCACCGATCCGCCGGCGATCCGTCTGGTGAATGCGATCATTCTTGAAGCCATGCGTCTGGGCGCATCGGATATTCACATTCAGCCGCGCACCAAGCATGTCAGCGTTCGGCTGCGTATCGACGGCGTACTGCACGACAAGATCCAGATCCCCCATGCGCTGCATAGCTCGTTGGTGTCGCGGTTGAAGATCATGGCCGAACTGGATATCTCGGAGCGCCGTCGTCCTCAGGACGGACGCATCACCGTCAAGTCGCCGCTACGCGTCATCGACCTGCGCGTCTCCACCTTGCCGACCATCAACGGCGAAAAAGTGGTGATGCGCATCCTCGATCGCAACTCAGCCGTGCTGAGTCTGACCGGGATTGGGTTCGATGAAGCCGATCTGGCTAAAGTGAAATTCATGACCGCCAAGCCGCAGGGCCTGTTGCTGGCCACTGGACCGACCGGCAGCGGCAAAACCACGACCTTGTACTCGTTGCTACAGGCCAATGCCTCGCCCAGCAAGAATTACGTCACGATCGAAGATCCGGTCGAATATTATCTGGAGGCGGCGGGTCAAGTGTTGGTGCGCGAAAAGATCGGGCTGACCTTTCCCGTGGTGCTGCGCGCCATTCTCCGCCAGGATCCGGATGTAATACTTATTGGCGAAATCCGCGATTACGAAACCGCCGAGGTCGCCTTTCATGCGGCGCTCACCGGGCATCAGGTCTTCTCCACTTTGCATACCAACTCGGCGTTGGCGACCATCGCCCGTCTGCTTGATTTGGGGCTCAAACCCTTTATCGTCGCCAATGCACTGGAGGGCATCATTGCGCAACGGCTGGTGCGACGGATCTGCCGTAATTGCCGATGCGAGGTTCCCGTCGATCCAGGCGCTTGCGCACGTCTCGGTCCGCGTTTTCGCGATCGGCTCGCGGTCAACTTCATCGGTCAGGGATGCGCCGAATGCAACGGCAGCGGCTATCGCGGACGGATCGGGATTTATGAACTGCTGCTACCCGACGAGACATTGCGTGATATGATCGTACATGGCGCCAGTCTAAAAGAAGTCACATCTCATACGCGCGCCATGGGCCATACATCGCTTTGGGCCGATGCGGCCAGCAAAGTCGCGCGTGGCGACACGACGTTGGAGGAAGTGTTGCGCGTTCTCGGCCCGGAAACAGAGTAGGAGATAACAATGACATTGATAACCTGGAGCGACTCCTTTGCCACCGGTATTGAAGTGCTTGACGTACGGCATCGGGTATTGCTCGACCTAATCAACACGGCAACGTCGCTACTGGCGCAGGCCGGCGATACGACCGGATGCGATGTCCAGCCGCGACTCGATGACTTGCTCAAGTACGCGACGGTGCACTTTCAACTGACCGAAGCCGCCATGCTCGAAGGCGGAATCGATACGCGCTATCTGGCTCGACGCAAGGAAACCCATGCCGCCTTTATTCAGGAGGCGACGCTGCTGCGCAATGAATTATCGAACACCCCGGAAGCCGGTCGCGATCTGCGGCGTTTTCTACAGAGCTGGCTGATTTTTCACATTCTCGCTGAAAACCAGAACATGGCGCAGCAACTGCGCTTGGTTGCCGCCGGCACTCAGGCAGGTCAGGCCTACGATTTGGCCGGCAACGATTCCGCCGCCGCCTTGCTCAATGACGCCCTGTGCAATTTGTTCGATCTGGTTGCGCGCCGCGACCAGACCCAACTGGCGACGCGTGAGCGGCTTTGCGCAGAGATCAACGAACTGTCTGAATCGTATACGCAACTCGATGCCTTGATCGCGGCGAGAACCAAGGAGTTGTGGCTGACCAACGTGGCGTTGCAGAGCGAGCAAAAGGCGCTGATCGAGGCCATGACAAAAATCGAGCAAGCTCAGGGACAGCTCCTGCAATCCGAAAAAATGGCGACAGTCGGCCAGTTAACGGCAGGCATTGCGCATGAGATCAATAATCCAATCGGTTTTATCAGCTCCAACCTCGGCTCCCTGTCCATCTATATCGACAAACTATTCGCCGTACTTGCCGCCTATGAGCGGTTGGCCGCCGAACTGCCTGACACCCATCCGGCGCGTTTAGCCACCGAAGCCGCACGCAAGGCGGCCGAGATCGATTATTTGTGCGAGGATATTCCCGAACTATTGCGTGAATCGAGCGATGGTCTTACCCGAGTGAAACGCATCGTCAGCGACCTCAAGGATTTTTCGCATATCAACGAAGGCGAATGGAAGTATAGCGATATCCACAACGGTTTGGAGAGCACCCTCAATATCGTCTGGAATGAAATCAAATATAAGGCCACGGTCAAAAAGGAATTCGGCGACTTACCGCCGGTCAAATGCATCCCTTCCTTGATCAATCAGGTGCTGATGAATCTGTTGGTGAATGCGGCGCATGCGATCGAGACCACCGGGTCGATCACCTTGCGTACCGGGACTGAAGAGCGAAATGTCTGGGTGGAGGTCATCGATAGCGGCAAAGGCATGACGCCGGAGATTCAGGCGCGCATCTTCGAGCCTTTTTTCACCACTAAGCCGGTGGGCAAGGGCACCGGGCTGGGTCTCTCGATTGCCTGGGACATCATGCAACGCCATAACGGGCGAATCGAGGTTCGCAGCGAGCCGGGTCAAGGGGCTTGCTTTCGTCTGACCTTGCCCATTGAACCTCCGTCTACCGAAACAGTATGAATACCTCCCTATTCGACTCGCTGGCCTGCATCGTGTTGCGACTGGACGCGCAACTGAATATCTGGTTCATGAACAGTTACGGTCTCAAGCGGCTGGGTTACGAGCGACTGGGGCAGGTTTTCGGCAAACCTTTGCGTAGCCTGATGCCGAACGAGCATGCAGGAAGCGACGCACTGGAGGCGACGCTGGCCGGGGTAAGGAAAATCGGCGTAGGCTCGCACATCGGTTCAATGCTGCGCAAAGATGATGGACAGACGCTCTCCATGTGCTGGAGTCTGGAGTTCCGCACCAACCCGGAGGAACAGATCGCTCCTTTCCTGTTGATTGGCCTCGATATTACTCCACTCGTTCTGGAAGAGCAGGCGAATGCGTTGTTCCGTAGCGTCGCTATGCATCTAGAGTATAGCTTCGTTATTACCAATGAGGAGCTTCGCATTGTGTATGCAAACCCGGCGACATCGAAAGTATCCGGTTACAGCGATCGGGAGTTGCTCGGTCAAACGCCGGCGATTTTCAAATCGGGTGAAACGCCCGCCGAGTTCTACCGCGATTGTTGGGCGACGCTTTCCAGCGGAGGTATTTGGCACGGCGAATTCATCAACCGGCGTAAAAACGGCGAACTGTATCGGGAAATCAAGACCATCTTCGCCATTCGCAATGGCGATGGCGTCATCCGTAACTATCTCTCGATCGGCGCCGACAGTTCAGCCGAGAAGCGTTATTCGCAATCGATCAATCAATCGGCGGCGACCGACCCGCTCACCGGCTTGCCGAATCAGACGGCCTTTCTGCGGTCTTTGGTCGCGGCGCTGAATGAAGCGCAACAGCGCTCGCAGGAAATTTCCGTGCTCCACATCAACATCGATGATTTTTCCGGCCTCAGCGCGGAATTCGGCGCCGACAATGCCGAGAAGATGCTGCTTGAAACGAGCCGAAGAGTCCAGGCGGTGTTGCGCCAATCCGATTCCATCGCCTATTTGGGCAATGACCGATTTGCCGTTTTGCTCAGACCCTCCGGGACCGTTGCCAAAGCGTATGCGGACGAGGTCGCCCATCGCATCCTGGCCGCGATCCGCGATCCCTTTACCATCGTCGACGTCAGTACGGGAATCACCGCTTCGATCGGCATTGCCAGCTTTCCTCAGGACGGCGTCAGCAGCCATGAGTTATATCGTCACGCGATCGACGCCACCCAAGCGGCCCGCGCCGGCGGGGGGGACGATTGGCGCCGCTTCAAGCCCGAGATCGCCATCCCCCGGAAGAGTCGACGCAAGTTTCTCGATGATATTCATCAAGCGCTGACGCAGAACGAGTTGACTCTTTACTATCAGCCACAGCTCAGCCTGCTCACCGGCGAAATTATCGGCCTGGAAGCGCTGATACGCTGGAATCATCCGTTGCGCGGCCTAGTGATGCCTGCGGAATTTATTCCTCTGGCGGAGCAAACCGGGCAGATTATCGCCATTGGCGAGTGGACTCTGGCGACCGCTTGCCGTCAGATGCGCGCTTGGCTGAATGCCGGCATCCCCCCGCTCAAGGTTGCCGTCAACCTCTCGGCGCGTCATTTCAAGCGATCCGATCTGCACTCGACGATTTCCGCCCTATTGGGCGTGCAACGCGTGAGTCCGGGCTTTCTGGAAATCGAAATCACCGAAAGCGCCATGTTGCAGGATATGGCGGCAACTATTCATATCACCAATCAATTGAAAAAGCTTGGTGTTCGTCTCTCGCTCGATGACTTCGGCACCGGCTATTCCTCATTGGCCTACCTTTCCCGCTTGCCGATCGACGTGGTCAAAATAGACCAGTCCTTTATCCACGATATAACCACCAATCCGACCAATGCGGCGATTGCTACGGCGACCATCGCCATTTCACACCGACTGGGTAAGACCGTTTTGGCCGAAGGCGTGGAAACCGAAGAGCAGATGCTCTATTTGCGCCGCAACGGCTGCGACGAAATGCAAGGTTACTTATTTTCTCCGCCCTGCGACGCCGACGCCGTCACCGGCATGCTGCTGAGAGGCGCCGAACTGAAATTCCCTGCTCAAGAGGATGAGGATACGCGGAATACCCTGCTGATCGTCGATGATGAGGTAAGCATTCTCTCTGCGCTCAAGCGCATGTTGCGCCATGAGGGCTATGAAGTGCTCACCGCCGGCAGCGCCACCGAAGGTTTGGCGTTGTTGTCCAAGCATCGGGTGCAAGTCATCGTGTCCGATCAACGGATGCCCGAAATGAGCGGCAGCGAATTCCTCTCGCGCGTTAGAGTCATCTATCCGGAAACCATTCGGATAATGCTATCCGGGTTTTCGGACATTTCCGCGATAACCGATTCGATCAACAAGGGCGCCATCTATCGTTATCTAAGCAAACCGTGGAATGATGCCGAACTCAAGAGTGAAATTCATGGGGCTTTTCGTCAGTGGCGCGAGACGTTTGGTTCGCGACGGCCTTGATTTTCGGCTGATCACTTAATTT
>DATETD010000062.1:0-6289 GCA_035283885.1 Rhodocyclaceae bacterium | reverse complement strand
CGTGCTTTTGCCCAGGCAGATGGTCAGCACATTGCGCGGAATGCGGAAGAATTCCATGGTGCGCGCCAATGCAAACGAGTTCGGCGGAATGATGCAGTAATCGCCGTCCATCTCGACGAAGGAGTTCGAATCGAAATTTTTGGGATCGACGATGGTCGAGTAAATGTTGGTGAACACGCGGAATTCGCGCGAGCAGCGAATGTCGTAGCCATAGCTCGATGCGCCGTAGGAGACGATTTTTTGGCCGTCGACTTCGCGCACCAACTGCGGCTCGAAGGGTTCGATCATGCCGTGCTCTTGCGCCATGCGGCGAATCCATTTATCCGATTTGATTGACATAAGCCGCTCCCCGATAAAGTTCCGTATGCGTCGTTGTCACGACCGATCCGCCCCCATATGCCAGGGGCGGCGCATTAGACCATAAAACGCCGGCGTGTCGAGTGTTGGATGTGTCAGGTGTTCTTGATAACGATATTCGGAAACTTGGCGCTGTGATCGCGCGCTTTTTCGGCGACCTTGACTGCAATGCGGCGCGCCATCGCCTTATAGATATCGGCGATGGGGCCATTAGGATCGACAGCGACGGTCGGCGCGCCGGCGTCCATCTGTTCGCGGATGCGGATATCCAGCGGCAACTGTCCGAGAACTTCGACGCCGTAATCCTTGGACAGTTTTTCAGCACCGCCGCTGCCGAAGATCGATTCGCGGTGGCCGCAGTTCGAGCAGATATGGATGCTCATGTTCTCGACCACGCCGAGTATCGGCACGCCGACTTTTTCGAACATTTTCAATCCCTTGCGCGCATCCAGCAAGGCGATGTCCTGCGGGGTGGTGACGATCACCGCGCCGGTGACCGGCACTTGTTGCGATAAGGTGAGCTGGATGTCGCCGGTGCCGGGCGGCATATCGACGATCAGATAGTCGACCTCGCGCCAACGGGTTTCGTTGAGCAATTGGGTCAGCGCCTGGGTCACCATCGGGCCGCGCCAGACCATCGGTTGTTCCGGATCGATCAGCAAGCCGATCGACATTGCTTGCACGCCATGGGCGACCATCGGTTCCAGCGTTTTGCCGTCGGCGGAGTCCGGACGCTCGGTGAGTCCGAGCATTTGCGGCAGCGACGGGCCGTAGATATCGGCGTCGAGCAGACCGACGGAAGCACCTTCGGCAGAAAGCGCCAAAGCCAGATTGACGGCGGTGGTCGATTTGCCGACGCCGCCCTTACCGCTGGCGACCGCGATGATGTTTTTAACGCCGGGAATCAGTTTGACGCCGCGCTGCACCGCATGGGCGACGACTTTGGAGAAGACATTGGCGCGAACCTCGCCGACGCCGGCTAGGGTTTGCAATTGCGCGACCACGGCGGCGCGCATCGGTTCGATTTGGCTGCGCGCCGGGTAACCCAGTTCGACATCCAACGAGACCGCGTTGCCGTCGATACGGATGTTCTTGATGCAGCGACCGGCGACGAGATCTTTGCCGGTATTGGCGTCGATCAAGGTTTTGAGCGCTGCTTGAATGGTTTGTTCGGTAAGGGTCATGAAGAGCTTTCAATGATGACAACTGTTTGGAGAAACAGGGAAAATTCGCCTGCCGCATTTTAAGCGAATGGAGACGCCGTGGGCTTGGGTTATACCCGAGTAAATTTCTCGGGATTTTAGCGCGAATTCCCTGCCGCTTCTGCAGTGCGTGGCGCGGGCATCGAAAGTCGGCGCTGGCGGGACGGCGGCGCTGTTGTCCGGACGCAACGTTAGCGGATTTCTTTGCGAAAATACATTAAATTCACCGCCTGACCCCTTGACTACGTTGGATTTTTACCGGAAACTTGCGTTCATGAATACTTCTGTCGAGCCGGATTCTCTCGCTATTCTTGACGCTCTCGACCGCAAGGTGGATTTATTGCGGGCGGCGTGCGACGCTTTGATTGCCGAAAGGCAAGCATTGCAAACACGCGTGGTCGAGTTGGAGGCTGAAAAATCGATGTTGATCGACAAGATCGACACGACCCGCGTGCGACTTGAAGCGCTGATGACACGATTGCCTGAAGAATGAGCACAAAAACACTAGATATCAAATTGATGGGTAAAGATTATCGCGTCTCCTGCAAGCCGGGCGAGCGCGATTCTTTAATGACGGCTGTCGATTACCTCGACGGCAAGCTCAGTGAAATCGCCGAAAAAACGCGCAGCACCGGCGAGCGCTTGGCGGTGATGGCGGCCTTGAATCTGGCGCATGAACTGTTAACCACAAAAAATCCGCTGGCGATGGTCGGCGCATCGCTCGATAGTCAGGCGATTCAGGGTAGAATCAAAGCTATCGAGTCCAAGCTTGATGAGTCGCTGGCACGATACGACGCGTTGGCCCTGAAGTAGATGTCGAGTCACGTTGCGTAACGGGTCATTGCCGGTATCGTAAAGCGGTCGGTCTCCCCGGTTTTCCCCTGCAGTGCTCGCCAAGGCCATTCATTCCTTGAACCAATGCTTAGGCATTCTGGTTGCCGCCCATAGACGCCGCCGTTGTGATCGCTACCCAGCGAACCTGAAGCGGCAGGAACGCGACCTCACTGAACCCAGGTTCAGCGAATGCCGGCCAAACGACATCTGCGGGGGATTCGTCTTTTAGCGGTGCGGGTTTTCGACCCGCCAGCAGTATATGAGCGCCGCAACGGCAGAATCTCTCACATCGAACCGCGCGAACCGCGACCAATTGCGCGAAATATTCATAGGCCGTCAGCCGATTCTCGATAAGAATCAAGGATTGATGGGTTACGAATTGCTGTTTCGCGCCAGCGCGCATAATGCCGCCGAAGTCGGTACGACGGCAGCGGCGGCGACTCGCGCGACGGCGGACGTGGTGTGCAAAGCGTTTGCCGAATTGGGCTTGGCGAATGTCTTCGGCAATGTGCGCGCCTTCATCAATGTCGATAGCGACTTTCTCTGCGGCGATTTGATCGAGCTGCTGCCGGCGAATATCGTAGCGCTGGAAATCGATATGGCGGCGATCGACAGCCCGGCGTTGCTGGCGCGTTGCCAAACCTTGAAATCCCAAGGTTATGAATTTTCCATTTCCGGCATCGGCGATATCGATAATCGCCTCTGGCCGCTGGTGGAGTTGGCGACTTGGCTCAAGGTCGATATCGACAGTATGGACGGGACGAAATTGCAGACGGTGGCGCGCACCCTGAGTACGGCGCGCCGCCAATTGATCGCCGCGCATGTCGAATCGCAGACGCAATTGCAGTTATGCAGCTTGCTGGGTTTTCAGTTTTTTCAAGGGTATTACTTCGCCAAACCGGCAATCGTCGAGGGGCGGAAATTGGACGCCTCGACGCAAGGTTTGCTGCGACTGATCAAGCTGATCGCCACCGAAGCCGAACTGGCGCAACTCGAAGCGGCTTTTCGCACCGAACCTGCGCTGGTGATCAATTTACTGCACCTGACCAACTCGGTCGCCGCCGCTTCGCGCACGCGCGTCACCTCGGTGCGCAACGCCATCACGGTCGTAGGACGACGTCAATTGCAGCGCTGGCTGCAACTCTTGCTGTTCAGCCGCGGCGCGCAACTCGATATCGCGCATAACCCTTTGATGCAATTGGCGGCGTTGCGCGGACGCTTTCTCGAACTGCTGGCGGAGCGTTTGCATCCGGCTGAAACCGGCTTGCGCGACCCTGCGTTCATTACCGGCTTGATGTCGGTGGTACCCGCCGCCCTGGGAATGACGATGACCGAGGTGCTGACGCAAATCGCGGTCGATAATGAAGTCAGGCTGGCGCTTTCGCATAAAGGCGGCAGCTTGGGCCGCCTGCTGGCGCTGACGGAGCATTACGACGATAACGACATCGTCGGCGCTCGCCACCTATTGGATACGTATGGCGGCACCGCACATCCGGGACTGCTCGGCGAAGTGCTGACCGCGGCGCTGACATGGGTGCAACAATTGGATAGCGAACACTAATGGGAACACGTTTTTGGCTGATGAAAACCGAACCGGATGTGGTCGGCATCGACGATGTACTGGCGATGCCGCAGCAAACGGTCGATTGGTGGGGGGTGCGCAACTATCAGGCGCGTAATTTCATGCGCGACCAGATGGAGGTCGGCGACGGCGTATTGTTCTACCATTCCTCCTGCGCGCAGCCGGGGATTGCGGGGCTGGCGCGCGTCAGCCGCCGCGCTTATCCGGATCGCTTGCAGTTCGAGCCGGATAGCCCTTACTACGACCCCAAGTCCACGCCCGAGAATCCGCGCTGGTTGAACGTCGACGTTCAAGTCGTCAAAAAAACCCGCTTGATTAGCTTGAGCGACTTGCGCTCCCATCCGCAACTCGCCGACCTGCGTATTTTGCAGCGCGGCAACCGGCTCTCGATCACCCCAGTCGATCCGGCGCACTGGCAATTCATCCTCGGCGAATTGATGCAGGAAACCCTGTGACGCTCTGGTGGTCGATTTATCCGCTGCTGGGGATTTTCTCGGGCTTCGTCGCCGGTTTGTTCGGCGTCGGCGGCGGCTTGGTGTTGGTGCCTATCCTGTTTATGCTGTTCGGCGCCCAAGGGTTTCCGGTCGAACATAGCATGCATTTGGCCTTAGGCACCGCGATGTCGACAATCGCCGTGACTTCGCTGTCGAGCATGCGCGCGCATCATGCACACGACGCCGTGCGGTGGGATGTCGTCAAGCAATTCGCGCCGGGCCTGGCGGTCGGCACCTTAGGCGGCTCGATGGTGGCGACCTGGCTGCCGACGCGCCCGCTGGCGATCCTGTTTACCGCCATCGTATATTGGGCGTCGTTGCAGATCGTGCTCGATCTCAAGCCGCGCGCCCATCGGCAATTGCCGGGCCTGGTCGGCATGCTGATCGCCGGCGGCGTGATCGGCTTCGTTTCGAGCATCGTCGCCGCCGGCGGCGGCTTTCTATCGATTCCGTTTATGCTGCTATGCAATGTAGCGATCCATCAGGCGGTCGGCACCTCCGCCGCCTTGGGCTTTCCGATCGCCGTCGCCGGCACGATAGGCTATATCGGACGCGGCTGGTCGGCCCCCGATCTGCCGCCATTCTCCTTCGGATTCGTCTATTTGCCGGCATTTCTCGGCGTCGTCGCCGTCAGCACCTCGATGGCACCGATCGGCGCCCGCCTGGCCCATCGACTGCCGGTCAAGCAACTCAAACGCGCCTTCGGCGGCTTTTTGGCGCTCTTGGCGACCAAAATGCTGCACGGCTTGTGGAGCGGCTGAAAAGTCGGCGCTGGCGGGACGGATGCAAGCGTCGCCACGCGATTCAGCGACGAAATCGAACCTGTTGACCGAAATACTGCGGTCTAGGATACTGCAAGTCATGGCATTCTTACCCCCATCAAATTCAAGGAAGATAAATTCATGAAATTCAGAAGAAGCGCGCCGGCTGTGCTCATCGCCGTTGTCGTCGCGACGATCGCAATAATCTCGGTCGTCGGCAATGTTATTTCGCATCGCATGTCGTCGTCTTTCGAAGAGACTCAGTTCGCGCTGATGGGACAAATCGTCCGTTCCAAGCTCAATGGCGCGGAAGGTAAAGCGATCGCCGCCGCCGAAATGATCGCCGCCATCCCTGCGGTTAAAAAAGCCTTTGCCGAGCGCGAGCGCGAACAATTGCTGGCGGCGACGCAAGAGGCGTTTCGAGTGCAACATGAAAAATACGGCATCAGCCAGGCTCACTTCCACCTAGCGCCGGCAGTGTCTTTCTTGCGGGTGCATAACCCCAAGTCGTCGGGTGAGGATCTGTCCCACTATCGCAAGATCGTGCTGGAGGTCAATCAGACCAACGCCATTCGCAAAGGCATCGAAATCACCACCTCGGGCCTAGGTATTTTCGGCACGCTGCCGATGACCGACGAAGCGGGTAAGCCGACCGGCAGTTTTGAAATGGCGATGGACTTCGCCCCCTTGCTCGACGAACTCAAAAAAACCTATGGCTTCGAGCTGGCCTTATTCATCGACGAAAAAATGCTGCGCGAAACTGCAACTTCGCTGAAGGGCGATATTCTCAGCGAACGAAACCGAGTGGGGCCCTACGTCAAGTTCTACTCGACTCACCCTGAATTATTGGGATCGCTAGTCGCGGATAGCGATATTTCGGTGACGGAAGACTCGCATTACTTGCGCGAATCCGGCGCCGCACCCTATGGCGTATTGCTGCAACCGGTCTATAACTATGCCAAGAAGCAAATCGGCGTGATTGCGGTCGCCCGCAATTTCAGCGCCACACGCTCGGCCGACGGTCAGGCGATGGTCTGGCAAGCACTGGCCGGCCTGCTC
>DATETD010000061.1:0-9213 GCA_035283885.1 Rhodocyclaceae bacterium | reverse complement strand
CGTCGGTGGCGCCGAATAAAGAGTGGCGGATCTGGGCGGACTTGGCGACCGGTACGATCTCGTGCGGAACCGCCTGTTCGCCGGCAACGAAACGATCGCCGTGGCGAGTGACGACGATGGCGCTTTCCTTGCCGTTCAGCGGCAGCGTGAGCGTCAGCAGTTCGCCTTCGGCGTCGGTGCGTGCGCTCAACATTTTGCCGGGAGTCAATTGACGAAAAACTTGGCGCGTGCTGGGGTGTTGTAGCAAAAATTCGCTGGCCGCCATGTCGTCGATGCCCAAACGTTGCAGTAAACGATGGACGGTATCGCCGCGCTGCACGCGATCTTCGCGGAAAAACGATTCCTTATCGACGTCGATGGCGGCTAGATGAGGCGGCGAGAGGCGCTCGACTACCGTGCGTTGAGGGGCATCGCTCGGGCTTGGCGCGGCAACGGTGCCGAACGCAGTAACCATGCTGAATAGCGACAGAGTGGCGACTCCAAGACCGGCCCAGAAGGGGCCGGGGTGTTGTGCTTGGTACGACTGGAGTTGCGCTAGAATCCCGATCTTTTTTGTAAGCAATTTGATGGGCGACCTGGCTAAAAAGTAGCGGCAGTGTAGCAAAAAATCGCCTATCGTCAACCGGAAAGTGTAAGGGAAGTATAAGTTATGGTCGATATCGAATCTCAATTGGCATTAATTCGGCGTGGGGCGGACGAGATTTTGCTGGAGTCGGAGTTGCAGGAGAAGCTGAAACTGGGACGTCCGTTGCGCATCAAAGCCGGCTTCGATCCTACGGCGCCGGATCTGCATTTGGGGCATACGGTGCTGATCAACAAGCTGCGTCACTTTCAGGAGTTGGGTCATCATGTGATGTTCCTGATTGGCGATTTTACCGGGATGATCGGCGACCCGACCGGCAAGAACGCTACGCGCCCGCCCTTGTCGCGCGAACAGATACTGGCGAACGCCGAGACCTATCGCGCCCAGGTGTTCAAGATTCTCGACCCGCAACGCACCGAGATTTGCTTCAATTCGACTTGGTTCGACGACATGGGTGCGGCGGGCATGATCAAGCTCGCGGCGCGCCATACGGTGGCGCGCATGCTGGAGCGCGACGATTTCTCCAAGCGCTATAGCAGCGGGCAGCCGATTGCGGTGCATGAGTTCCTCTACCCCTTGTGTCAGGGTTACGATTCCGTGGCGATGAAGGCCGATGTCGAGTTGGGCGGAACCGATCAGAAATTCAATCTATTGGTCGGACGCGAGTTGCAGAAGCAATCGGGGCAGGCGCCGCAGTGCGTATTGATGATGCCTTTGCTTGAGGGACTCGACGGACAACAGAAAATGTCCAAGTCGCTGGGCAACTATATCGGTATCGACGAGCCGCCGCAGGAAATTTTCGGCAAGCTGATGTCGGTGTCGGACGAGCTGATGTGGCGCTATTTCGAGCTGCTGTCGTTTGTCGGTCAGCCGGAAATTGCGCGTTTGCGTCGGGAAGTGCAGGAAGGACGCAATCCGCGCGATGTGAAAGTGCAGTTGGCGCTGGAAATCGTCGCTCGCTTTCACTCGAAGGCGGTCGCCGATGCGGCATTGGCCGATTTCGAGGCGCGGTTCCAGCGCGGCGCGCTGCCGTCCGAGATGCCGGAGTGCGTCGTGGCGGCGGGCAGTTTGGCGCAGGTGTTGAAATCCGCCGGCTTGACGGCGAGCACCTCCGAATCCATGCGTATGATAGAAGCGGGTGGAGTGCGCCTCAACGGTGAGAAGGTTGTCGATAAAGCATTGAAATTGAATGAGAACGATTGCGTCGTGCTGCAAGTCGGCAAGCGGAAGTACGCGCGAGTGACGCTGACGCGCTAAATACTACCGCGATCGCTGCGGTGTATTTTCGTGCGGATGACGCCGCTTGACTGGTATCCTGCCCCGTGCCGATTCGACGTCGGGGGCCGGGTTGGGTCACGATGAAATAAGGGGGAATTTCTCCTTTTCTGCACGGGGCGAACGAAAATTCCTGCGGTTTATTCTTATGGGTTGTTTGCTGCGAATTGGCGTCAGGCTGCGCTTTGTCGATAGCAGTGATAATATTCAAGCTTGTATGACTTTAGACGAATAAGGAAAGAGTTTGACTTGAGTCGCAACGCCGAGGATACTTAGGCACTGTCGGCGGCGGGCGATTGGACTGGACGTTTGCCGTCGTCGATGGCCGGATTCAAGGTTCGCTGGTTTGTTCAACATAATTTCGATTTGATGCGCAATGGCTACTTTTATAGTATGTTTTGTGTTGGGTCTGCTGATAGGCGGCGTCGGCGTCGGCGTGGTGCTTTCGATGCAAAAGAATCAGTTGCGACGGCTGAACGAATCCCAGCAACTGACGATCGAGCAGTTGGGTCAGCGTCCTGTGGCCGAAGACGTCAGGCTAGAGCAGCAGCGCTCGCAAGAGCAGCGAACGGAGTTACAACAGCAACTGAAGCGTTTGCAGCAGTCGTTGGATCAAGAAAGTGCGGCGGCGGCTAAGCGACTTGCCGACGCCCTGCGCGCCCACGAGATGGAGTTGGCGCGCTTGCGCGAAGAGCATAGTGGCGTCAAAGCAAAGTTGGAACAAGACTGCAATCATCTGGGTGAAGAAATCAATCAACTGCTGGGCCTGATCAAAACCTTCGAGCGTTGGCATGCCGAGATGGATGCGCTGATGATCCATAATCGCGAGATGCATAATAAGAACAACGAGTTCTTCTCCATCGTGAAAAATGTAGTGATACTGTCGCTGAACGCATCGATCGAAGCGGCGCGCGTCGGCGAATATGGTCGGGGATTCGCCGTGGTGGCGGACGAGGTGCGCACCTTGGCGATTCGTTCGGAAAACTTGTCGAAAGACTATAAGGTCAATCTGCACAAAAACGATTTGATCACCACGACGACTTTCCAGGATATCCAAGCGGGCGGCAAGATGATCACGGCGGCGGTCATCGGGTTGGGGCTTGCCAATAATCGACTCAAAGAGAAACTGAAAAGCGAATCGGCATAATCGTCATGATCAGCGAACAAGCCAAAGCGGGATTCGAATATCTACTCAAGGAGGCGATCAAGGATAACCTGATCGCTTCGGCGGACGATCGCTGCGAAGTCGACGCCATTGCCGACATGAAGAGCATCAACCAAAGCGAGATGGTGGTGCTGACCATCTCGTCCTATCTGTTTCGTTTGATCACCTTCTTTTATTTCAGCAAGGACAAGGAAACCAAAGGTCACTTTGCGCGTAAGGTCGGTGCGCAAGCCAAGGACCTCGGCGAGAGTCAGTTTTACGATACGGTGGCGGAGTTCGGCAATATCTACTGTGGGGCGTTGAATCGCGATTTGAACAAATATTTTCCGCATGTCGGAATGTCTACGCCGAATATCCTCGAAAAGCACTGCGTTGCGTATATGGGAGCCTTGGGCGGTGGCTTTGTGCGACACTTTAAGATCAGCGTCAACGGTTCGGTCGATTTCCACGCCAGTCTGTGCGTGTGCGATCACGCCGATCTGAATTTTGTCGTCGAGACGAAAGTGGCGGACGACAGCACCGGCGAGCTTGAATTATTTTAAATGATAAATGGGAGTTTAGTCGATGAGGGGGAGTTATGGACGATAGCGCGAAACTGGTGAGCAAGGTTTTAGTGCTGGATGGCAATCCGGAAAGTTTCGATCGCATCAAGGAGTTTTGCGATGCAAACGATCTGATCGGTCTGAAAGCGCACGAGAGAAATCTCATGAGCATTTTGAAGTCCAATGTCGATATGGGCGCGATTCTGCTGTCGGAAGATTTCGGCAAGGGAGCGGGCAGCGGGATTGCTTTGGCGCGCGAAATTCATTTGGTGCGCGCCGAATTGCCGATCGTGTTGCGGCGCGAACATAGCGACAATCTCGACGATCTGTCCGAAAAGGATCGCAAGCTGTTTTGTGCGGCGTATACCCTCGATAATGTCGCCAAGTTGCGCGGCGTGATCGACGAGTTCATTTTCAGCCGGGTCTATCCGAATGTATTGGTGCGCGGCATCAAGGAGATTTCCGAGGCCGCATTGACCAGTCAGTTCAAATCGTCGGAAGTCGGCTCCGAGCCGCCGTATATCGTGCGCGATCGGATGATTTACGGCGAAGTTTTCAGCCTGATTCCGCTCGAAAGCAGTTGGTGTCGCGGCTATATGATGTTGCAGACCGACGAAATCACCATGTTGAATGTGACCGGGTCGGAAGTGGGCGGCAGCGATTTCCGCAACATCAATAGTGCATTGAGCGAGGTGACCAATCTGATTTGGGGTGCATTCAAGAATCGCTATGTCGACGGTCAGGAAAAACGCGGCGATTTTTTAACGCAAGTGCCGATCATCATCAATCATCAGCATCGTTATATTTCTTTCGGCTCGGAAGATCCTCAACTGTGTTTTAAGTATACGCTAGCCGATAAAGACGACGATAATATTCAACCGATGGTGATTTATCAGCGTTTTGTGTTTAATTTGAACTGGTCGCCCGACGATTTCAAAGAAGTTCAGGCTTCTGTCGAAGAATTGGTCGATTCCGGCGAATTGGAGCTTTTTTAAATTTTTGTCGTAAAGAAAGGAGAATGGTATGGCGCAGATTTTGATCGTGGACGATTCAAGCACAGTCAGAAACGAGGTATGCGATTTTTTGAAAAAGAACGGACTCGACGTCGCGGATGCGGTGGACGGCAAGGACGGCTTGAATAAACTGAAAGCCGATCCACGCATCAAACTGGTGGTGAGCGACGTCAATATGCCGAATATGGACGGGCTGACTATGGCCGAGAAAATTCGTAGCGAGTTGAATAACAGCACGGTGAATATCATCATGCTGACGACCGAAAGCAGCGCGAGCATGAAAGAACGCGGCAAGGCCGCCGGCGTGAAAGGCTGGATCGTCAAGCCGTTCAAAGGCGAAAGCGTGCTGGCGACGTTCAAAAAACTGGCGGGCCTTTAGTCGAATCGACTCCGGTCGAAAAGAAGGAGGCTGCGGCCTCCTTTTTTTATGCGATTTTTGCGGCTATCCGTCGCGCCAGCGCCGACTTTCGAAAGTCTGGCCGAGGGTTGAAAAATAATTCGCACACCGTTGTGTTTACTTACTCCGATGGTAGTATCTTTCACGGCTATGACTTGTCTATCGGGAGTTAGGATCATGGCGATGTTGCGAGCATGGATGCGTATTTTTCTGGTCGGGCTGCTGATGGTGGGCGCATCGCCCGTATTCGCCGCCGACGGTCTCGCCGGGACGACGCGCCCCGGTTGCGATTCTTGTCGATTTCAAGTCGATCATCTCGATAAGCCTTTCAAGTTGACGGGAACGTGGTTGTTTACCCGCGACGACTCGCCGCAAAACGCCTCGGTCGGTTTGGATGCCTCCGCGTGGCGCGTGATCAAGGCGCCCGGCCCCTGGAAAAAAGCCTACGACGACGGCAAAAATTTCAGCGTCGGCTGGTATCGCGGGATATTCGAATTCAATCCTGCGCTGATCGGTCAGGAAGTGGTTTTTCTCGTGGATGCGTATATGGGGCGGTTTGCCGTTCATTTGGACGGCAGCGAAATCTATCGACGCCCCGGCAATATCAATATCGAACGCTATTACTCGGCACAGCCGATTCCCGTGCGATTCACCGTCACCCAGCCGCGTCATGTGGTGGCGATTCGCGTCGAGACGCAGTTGATGACCGGCATCTATCAGTTGCCGTTCGAAATGCATAAATACGATCCCCGCGACACCAGCTTGGCGATGTATCAATTCTGGGGCGGGGAGTTGCGCTTGATCGTGGCGTATGTCGTATTTTTCTTCGGCTTGTTTTTCATGCTGGTTTACTGGAAAACCCGCTATGCGCTGTATCTGGTGGCCTCGCTCGCCAGTCTCATGGTGTTCCCATTCTTCGCGGCGCCTGGGGATAATCTGCTCAGGGTGTTTTCGCCGGAGAAACTATTCTTCCTTCATTATTTGGGTATATCCATAACTTTTATGGCCTACCTGTTCAGTCAGTTCTTTTATAAATTTACGCCGAAAATCAACTGGATCCTCGGCTCGATTTATGGATTGATGGCGCTGATCATCGCTTCGATGACGCTATACCCGAATCTGGATTTATTCCAGAAAGTCAGATCGGCCTATTTTATGATGACCTTGTTCTGGGGCTTGGGCGCGACGTATCTGTCGTTCCGTGCGATATTGCTCAAGAAGCCGGGAGCGGTGACGTTGTTTATCGGCATTTTGGCGTTCCTGATCGCCGCATTGCATGATATGGTGCTTGCATTTGGATTGATTGCGTCGGTCGGTTTGATCTTTGTCGGCGTTGCGATATTTACCGGTTCCATGTTATTCGTCGCCAGCAATATGTTCGCCAATACCTTCCTGGAAAACAAACATCTGGTGACCGAGCTGAAAGGCTTGAACGATAATTTGGAAAATCTGGTGGCGGAGCGCACGCTGCAATTGCGGCAGAAGACCAACGATATTCAGAATATGTTGCAGAATATGCCGCAAGGCGTGTTGACGGTGACCGAGGGCGATATCGTTCATCCGGAATATTCGGCGTATCTGGAAACGATTTTCGAAACGCGGGACATCGCCGGACGCAATTTGATGGATTTGGTATTCGAGGCGTCGAATCTAGGATCGGACGTGCTCGCCCAGATCGAAGTCGCCGTGGCGTCCTGTATCGGCCAGGACAGAATGAATTTCGACTTCAATACGCATCTCTTGGTCGGCGAATTCGAGCGCACGATGGCGAATGGCCGCGTCAAATCGCTGGAATTGAGTTGGTCGCCGATTTGCGACGAACAAGACACGGTGGAGAAAATGATGCTGTGCGTGCGCGACGTCAGCGAATTGAAAACCCTGGCCGCCGAAGCCAATCAGCAAAAACGCGAACTCGAAATTATCGGACAGATTCTTTCGGTGAGTCAGGAAAAATTCCACGAGTTTGTCGACAGCTCCGAGAAGTTCATCAGCGAGAACGAGGAAATCATCAAACAGCTCGATACCAAGGATCAGGGGATTGTCGCAAAACTGTTTCGCAATATGCACACCATCAAGGGGAATTCGCGGACCTACGGCATGTTGCACCTGACCAATAAAGTGCATGAAACCGAGCAGGCTTACGACGAGATGCGTAAAAATCCCGATAGCGAATGGGATCAGGCCAAGTTGTTGACCCAGTTGCACGAGACGTATGCCTTGCTGAAGGAGTATGCCAGTATTAATGACGGCAAGTTGGGTCGGCGCGGTCCGGGGCGGCGCGGTAGCGTGGATAAGTTCTTGATGGTGGAGAAAGACAAAATTCTGTATTCGCTGCAAATGCTCGAAGAGGTCGATAGAAGCAACGTGGCGGCCTTGAGCGATGCTCTGGTGCGGGTGCGCAAAACCTTGCATCAGATCGGCGCCGAACCTCTGGGGGAAATTCTCGCGGGGATTATCGAGTCTTTGCCCTCACTCGCCAAGGAGTTGGGCAAGGAAGCGCCGAAAATCGCTATCGTGGATAACGATATTTTGGTGAGAAGCCAGATCAGCGGTTTGCTCAAGAACGTATTTATGCATTTGCTGCGTAATTCCATGGATCACGGCATAGAAAAGCCCGAGCAGCGCGTGGCGGCGGGTAAGCCGGCGGCGGGAAGCATACGGCTGGAGATCACGGTAAGCGATGGTCGTCTATGGATGAATCTGGGCGACGACGGGCGCGGACTGGCGATTGGGCGCATTCGTCAAAAGGCCTTGGAAAACAACGTACTGCGCGCCGATAGCGAGGCTGCGCCCGAGGCTGTGGCGCAGTTGATCTTCGCTTCGGGTTTTTCCACGGCGGAAAAGGTGACTGAAGTTTCGGGGCGTGGCGTGGGCATGGATGCGGTGAAAGGCTTCCTGGAGCGGGAAGGCGGAACGATCGAGATTCGCTTTATCGACGCCGAACATGGGGCCGATTTCCGGCAGTTCATTACCGTCATTAGCCTGCCCGATAAATTTGCGGTGACGAGCTAAAGGATCGCTGCAACGAGCCGCAACAAGCCGTCCCGCCAGCGCCGACTTTTATGCGATGCGACGATCCCCGTCTTCGGCGCAAGCGGCGGCGACTTCCTGTCGCTGCAACGCCGCCGTCGGCGTTATGATGCAAAATTCATTACGCAAGCGCTCGTGACGCGCTAGGCGCAGTAAGGCGCGGTCGGCGGTGATCAATGCGTCGGCATCGCCATTGCGCGCCAGTTCGAGAAATTTCTGATCGTCGCGATCCTGGCAGCGCGGCAGAGGATGCTGTGCGGTCGCCATCGAGCTAAGGATTTCGGCGTGAAGAAGATAGTCGGCGCAAGCACGGTCTTGACGCTCGGCGTCGAGCTTGAATTGCGGGTAGCTCAGGACGCGGCGGAATTCGGCTAGACAATCGACGTCGGTCAGTGCTTGCCAGCGTCGTTGCTCGATTTGCGTGCGTAACGGCAAGAAGCGGCTGTCGGCAAAGACATACAGCGACAACAGTACATTGGTGTCGAAGACGATGCGTTGCAGCGGGCGGTCGCATGGGGATGGCGATAGCGAAAGTCGAGGTGTTTGTCGGGCTAGCCGGCGTTGCGTGCGGTTCATAGCAGCACATCGGCGGAAATCCCCGCCTTGGCGATCAGCGAGCGCAGCATATTGAGTCCATCCAACTGAATCTGACGCACCCGTTCGCGCGTCAGTCCCAGTTGGCCGGCCAGTGTCGCCAGCGACAGGATGTCCTTGCCGGCCAATCCGTAGCGATGTTCGATAATCAGTCGTTGCCGCTCGCCGAGTTGGCTGACCCATAGGCCGACCAGTTGCTCGGTTTCATGATTTTCGCAGTAGGCGAGCGGGTCTTCCGCGCTCTCGTCGGCAATGGCGTCGCCTATCGAGAAATCGGGACTATTATTTTCAGGCGGGGTCTCCAAGGGCGCATCCAGCGAGGTCGTGCGTTCGTTGAGCATCAGCAAGCGCTGCACCTCGGCGATCGGACGGTCGATCAAGTGTGCGACATCGCCGAGAATCGCGTGGGCTTCGTGGGGCGTGCTGTCCACATCGTGCGTGTCGCCGATGCTGCCGCGGTCGTTATTGAGTTTGCGTAGCGCGCGCAGCACGATATTCAGTTCTTTGATCAGGTAGATCGGCAGCCGCACGGTGCGCGACTGATTCATGATCGCGGTTTCGATCCGTTGCCTGATCCACCAGGTGGCGTAGGTGGTGAAACGGAAGCCGCGTTC
>DATETD010000060.1:0-4137 GCA_035283885.1 Rhodocyclaceae bacterium | reverse complement strand
TGTGCCGGATGGTTGGGATGACCCAGTTGGAAAGCGGCGCAGTGCAGGGGGCTGATAGCCGGATAGCCGTCCCGCCAGCGCCGACTTTCTGCGATGCTTGCTCTACGCGATTCCATTCGGTAGATAGATCGTCAACTCGGTACCGTGGCCGGTCTCGCTGCTCAGTTGGATATGACCATCATAAATATGAGCAATGCCATGCACCACGGCCAAGCCCAAGCCAGCGCCTTGACCGAGCTTTTTGGTGCTGAAGAAAGGCTCGAATATTTGTTCGCGATCCGCCGCCGAAATGCCGCAACCATCGTCCCTGACGGATAGGCGCACGAAGTTCCCGGAAAATTCGCGATGACAGGAGGCGCATACGACGGCGTGCTTCGGCGACGCCAACTGCGCCGCGATGGCGATAGTTTTCGCTCCCGGCATTTCCGCGCAAGCTTCGCGTGCATTGACGCAAAGATTCAGCAGCAGTTGGTGCAGATGTACCGGATCGATATTCAGCGGCGGCAAGTTTTCTTCAATGTCGGGCGCGAGAGTCACCGATTCGGGTAGGGTGACCTCGATCAGGCCGACGACTTCGGCGATGACGCTGCCGATCTCGACCTCCTGCACCGATATGCGCCCGCTATGGCTGAAGCCGCTCAGATGTTGCAGTAGTTTTTTTGCCCGCTCGCCGGCAACTTCGATTTCGACGAAATAGCGCTGTAAATTTTGCATATCGATCTTCGTTGGCAAATTGTCTCCCTGGGAGCGCGATAAAGCCGTTTTCCCAAGGCCGGAGTAACCCATGATGGATACTAAAATGTTTTTGAAGTCATGGGCGATGCCTGCCGTCAATGTAGCCAGCAACTGCATGCGCTCGATCTTGACCTGGCGCGCGGCTATCGCCCTGCGCCGATGCTCGGCATGTTGCCTTGCCGAAATATCCTCCTTGATCGCGACAAAATGGGTAATTTCCCCAGCGCTGTCGCGCACTGGCGAGATCGCCAACGATTCGCAGACCAAGCTACCATCGCGTTTCGCATTGGTCAATTCGCCGCGCCACGTTCCGCCCCCGAGAATGGTTTGCCATAGCTGCCGATAAACTTCCGGGGCGGTCGATCCCGATTTGAATACATTGGATTTTTTGCCGAGCAATTCATGCTCCGAATACCCATAGAGCGAGCAGCAGGCCGAATTGACGTACTCGATGCGCCCATTGCGGTCGGTGATCACTACGCCTGTCGTCGATTGCTCGATGGCGTGCGAGCGCCATCGCTCGGTGATATCTTCAGCGATGCCGACGATCTTTTCCGCCTGGCCGCCGGCGTCGTAGCCGATGTGCGCCACGCTACGAATCACGCGCACTTCGCCATCGCCGCGCCGGATACGGAACGTCGCTTCGCAGTGCGACCCATTTTTGATAGCGGTCGCCAAGGTGGATTCGATTGCGGACAAATCTTCGGGAAAAACGGTAGATCGCCACATGACACAATCCATCGGTGTAGCGGGATCGAAGCCGTAGATCGCGGCAGTGGTGGCGTCCGCATTGAGGCGACGATCGACCGGGTTGTACTCCCATATCCCCAGCCGGGCGGCTCGGGTCGCGAGTTCGAGCCGCTCGGCAACCTGCTGCTGCGCAACGGCATGCATTGCGATCAGTTTGTCGAGGCGCCACTGACGATGCTGATTGATTTTCAGGCCGACCGCCGCCGCTAGCGCAAACAGAATAAACAGCCCAGACGTTATCTTCAGATCGGTGCGCCAGTCGGCGAAGACGACGGCCGACTGGCGGCTCATGGCCACCACGAGCGGGTAATCCATCGGTAGTGCGCCGGCGGACCTAATCGTTCGCAGTGCGATCATCCGGTGCTCGCCGGTCGAAGCAGCAATTCCGGTTAGTGACGAGGCAACTTGCCCGCTAGCGCGATGGCGGCTGAAAAAAGAGCCGGGCATGGCGACGTCTTTACCGATAAGCTCCGGTATGACCGGCATCGTTTGCAGGATGCGTCCTTCGCCATGGACCAGCCATATTCTCGCGTCCGGCGCATGGAGTAGCGAAGCCAGCAACTCTTGAGAATAATCGGGATCAAGCGCGGCGGCGACCACGCCGGCGAATGCGCCATGCGCATCGACGATTACTCGCTAAAAAGTCACGGTGATGGATCCCGACAAGGCGCCCTTGAAGGGGCGCGCGATATACAGCGTGCTGGGGTCGTGTCGGCTGTAGTGTTCGCGCGCGCGGATAAAATAGTCGCGCCGACTCAAGTCGCGGCCTAGCAGCGCCTCTTTGCTGGAGCTGGTCACCCGTCCGCTGGCGTCGAGTACCACCAGAATGCGTAAACCGGTGACGCTTTGCAGCTCGCGTAAGCGGCTTGACGTCGGCATCGACGTTCGGCGCAGATCGTCGAGCACCGTACCGAGTGCGCGATCGGCGTGGATAAATTGACGGATAATATTGTCGCTCACGACACGGGCCGAGGCTCGCAGTCGATCCTGCTCTTGTGTGGCGATCTGTCGGCGTTGCGCGATCAGCGAGGCGCCAAGAATCAGGCTCACGACGAGCAGCGCCACCGCCAATATCGACCATTCGAACTTGAAACGTCTATAAGCCTTGCGGTGCTCTACCATGGTATCGATCTATCGAAAAAGTGGCGTCGATCTTCGTTTCGGCCACACAAGTACGGTTTATCGGTCAGAAATTTATCGGATCGTTCCCACGCTGGAACGTGGGAACGATCGAATTGACTCAGCCAATTCACACGGTAAAAATCGGGCTTGCTGAAAGAGGATGGCGTTTTCGCGCAAACGCGTGTCGCTCATCGGCCCGATGTGTGTCCGAACCGTCTCGCCAGAGCCGACTTTTGCAACGCCTACGCAGGCAGAACGAAGCGGAATCAATCCACCCAGTTTTCCAGTTGCAGCCCGCGCACTTTCGCAAATTCTCGCGTGTTGTTGGTGACGAGCACTGCGTTCAAGCTGAGTGCGTGGGCAGCGATCATGGTGTCCAGCGAGCCTATCGATTGCCCTCGGCGTTCGAGATCGGCTCGAAGCTCGCCATAAACCCAAACGACGTTCTCATCGAAAGGGAGTATCTCCAATGGCGCAAAAAACATTTCCAGCGCCTTGCGGCTCCGGCTGATCCCTCTCGAGGGTAAAGCCAGGCTCGAAGGATAGAACCGCAGTTTCCAGCGTTGCCCACGGATCGTCGAGCGGCAAAAGCAGCACGCCGTTGCCGAAATGCCTTACGCCGACTTCCGTGCCGGTGAATCGAAACTCTTTGGGTAGGCGAACGGCTTGGCTGCGACCGGATTGAAAGAGGCGGGCAGTGTCCATAGCGTACTCCTAAAGCAATAAGTGTCTATCGATGATAACTATCTCTAAGGATAAAGCAAGAGAGTCGGTCGAGCCGTCCCGCCAGCGCCGACTATCGCGTGATGCTATGCGGGTTTGTCGCTAGAGATTTCGGTCGTCCGTGGATATCGGCCTCTATGTATTTTTCCGTAGAGATGCCGACTTGAATAGTGCGTATGATCTTCTTCCCGTCACGATTGTCGAAGGAATCGAAAAAATGTCAACCGGAAATCTGACCGTCTGCATCGTCGACGATGACGAGCAAGTCCGTCGTTTTCTTGTCGAAGCGATGCGCAGCGTCGGCAATACGGCGGAAGAATACGCTTCCGGCGTCGACTTCATGCAGCGCTGGCAGCGGCAAAGCGCGGGTTGTATTTTGCTCGACATCCGTATGCCGCGTGTTACCGGGCCGGAAGTGCATGATTGGTTGCGCCGGCAAAACTCCGATGTGCCGGTAATTTTCCTCAGCAGCTTTGCCGATGTTCCCACCGCCGTGCGCGCCATGCGCTTGGGCGCCTTCGATTTTTTGGAGAAACCGCCGAATGTGCAGCACCTGATCGAACGCGTCAATGCGGCGTTGCAACTCACCGAAGCGCGCCGCGCCGACGCCGACCTTCCGACCTTGGAGGGTGCCGACTGGCTGGAGACACTGACGCCGCGCGAGCATGAAATTCTGCGCGGTATCGTCGCCGGCAAGCGCAACAAGAACAACGCCAGCGATCTGGGGATTAGCGAGCGCACCGTCGAAACGCATCGCTACAGCATCATGGCGAAGGCCAAGGCGCGCACCGTAGCCGAGCTTATTTC
>DATETD010000059.1:0-3304 GCA_035283885.1 Rhodocyclaceae bacterium | reverse complement strand
GGGTAGCAGCCGATGCACTTCTCGGCCTTGCCGGATTCCCAGTTGTAGAACACTTTCTTGTAGGGGCAGCCCGAGACGCAGTAACGCCAGCCGCGACATTTGTCTTGATTTTCCCATTGTTTCGGGTAGCCGATGCCGGGCTTGGATTCGACGTTGTTGAACCAAGCATATTCGACCCCCTTGCGGTTGGTCCAGACGTTTTTGCAGGTGACCGAACAGGTGTGGCAGCCGATGCACTTGTCCAGATTGAACACCATGGCGAATTGTGCGCGTATTTTCATGAAATTCTCCTTGATCTTTATGGCGACGGATTAGCGCGAGCCGATGCCGACGGGGTTGCGTTGCGCTTCGCGCTCGGGCGTGAGCGGACGTTCCAGCCAATCGACGTCCTGATCGGCGATCTTATGCATAAAGACCATCGTGTCGCGCTGCGTGCCGACCGTGCCGTAGTAATTGAAGCCGTAAGCGAGTTGCGCGTAGCCCCCGATCATATTGGTGGGTTTGACGATAACGCGCGTCACCGAATTGAGGATGCCGCCGCGCTTATTGGTCGAAGGCGATCCCGGCACGTTGATGTTCTTTTCCTGTGCGTGGTACATCAAGGCCATGCCGCGCGGCACGCGTTGCGACACCACGACGCGCGCCACGGTGGCGCCGTTGATATTCACCGCTTCGACCCAGTCGTTGTCGACCAGACCGATTTCCTTGGCGTCGGCTTCGGACACCCAGACATACGGGCCGCCGCGGAACAGCGTCAGCATGCGCAGATTGTCTTGGTAGGTCGAGTGTATGCCCCACTTGGAATGCGGCGTAATCCAGTTCAGCACCAGATGCGGTTTTTTGCCGATATGGGCCGGAACGACTTGGGTTTCCTTCAGATCGACCGGCGGTTTGTAGCAGCAGAAGCCTTCGCCGAAATCCAGCATCCATTCGTGATCCTGATAAAAATGCGCACGACCGGTCAAGGTGCGGAACGGGATATGCTCGTGGATATTGGTGTAACCCGAGGTGTAGGAGACTTTTTCGGATTCGATCCCCGACCAAGTCGGCGCGGTGATGATCTTGCGCGGCTGCGCGACGATATCGCGGAAGGTGATCTTGTCTTCGTGACGACCGGCGTAGAGGTGATGGTGATCGATGCCGGTCTTCTTCGACAGGGCGCTCCACGATTTATGCGCGACTTCGCCATTGGTTTCGGGCGCCATGCGCAGCACCGCGTCGCACACCGAGATATCTTCTTCGAGCGAGGGCATGCCGAACGAGACACCGGGTTCCTTGACGGTGTAATTGCACTTCTTGAGTTCGTTGTATTCCTCTTCGGTATTCCAGTCGATGCCTTTGATGTTGTTGCCGAGTTTGACCATCAAGGGGCCGAGGCCGATGTATTTCTGATAGGTCGCGCCGAAATCGCGTTCGACCAGCTTGAGCAGCGGCATAGTCTTGCCGGGAATCGGCTCGCATTCGCCGCGCTTCCAGTCTTTGACCTGGCCGAGCGGTTGCGCGAGTTCGAACGGCGAATCGTGATGCATCGGCAAGGCGACGATGTCCTTGCGCACGCCGAGATGCTTGGCGGCGAGCGTCGAGAACGCTTTGGCGATCGATTTGAAAATCTGCCAGTCGGATTTCGATTCCCAACCCGGCGTCACCGCTTCGGCCAGCGGATGGATGAAGGGGTGCATGTCGGTGGTGTTGAGATCGTTCTTTTCGTACCACGTCGCGGTCGGTAGAATGATATCCGAGTAGGCGCCGGTCGAGTTCAGGCGGAAGTTGATATCGACCATCAAGTCGAGTTTGCCCGCCGGGCCTTCGTCGCGCCATTTGATTTCGCGATTGTTGCGCCCGTCGCCGCCCTCTTGCAGCACGCCGTTTTGCGCGCCGAGTAGATGCTTGAGGAAGTATTCGTGACCCTTGGCCGAGCTACCGATCAGATTGGCGCGCCACACGAACAGATTGCGCGGCCAGTTGTCGGGATGGTCGGGGTCGGCGAACGCGACATCGAGCTTGCCGGACTTGAGCTGTTCGACCACGTATTTAGCGACGCCGGCTTCGTCCTCGGCGCCGGATTTGATCGCATCGCTGGCGAGATCGAGCGGGTTGCGGTTGTAGTGCGGCAGCGACGGCAGGAAGCCCAGGCGCGTCGATACCACGTTGTAATCGGCGAGACTATAGCCGCGATACTTGGCTTTGGCCGACGGCGACAGCAGGCTGTCGGCGGTGACCACTTCGTAACGCCATTGATCGGTATGGAAATACCAATACGAGGTCGAGTTCATATGGCGCGGCGGACGTTGCCAGTCGAGCGCGAAGGCGATCGGCGCCCAGCCGGCTTGCGGACGCAGTTTTTCCTGGCCGACGTAATGCGCCCAGCCGCCGCCGCTTTGGCCGACGCAGCCGCAGATATGCAGCAGATTCATGACCGAGCGGTAACCCATGTCATTATGGTACCAGTGGTTGATCGCCGCGCCCATGATGACCATCGACTTGCCGCGTGTCTTCGCGGCGTTGTCGGCGAATTCGCGTCCGGTGCGCTCCAGATCGGCGGCTTTGACGCCGGTTTCTTTCGCCGCCCAGGCCGGAGTGTAGGCGACGCTGTCGTCGGCATAGGACTTGGCGACATTGCCGCCGCCGAGGCCGCGGTCGATGCCGTATTGGGCGACTTGCATGTCGAACACCGAGGTGACGAACACGGTTTCGCCGTTGGCGAGCGTCAGTTTGCGCGCCGGCACATTGCGGTACAGCAAGCCGGGTTGTTTGGCGACGAAGTGCGGGAAGCCGACCGAGACGACTTGATCGCGACCTTTAATGCACGACAGTTCGGGACAAATGGCGTCTTGACCGGCGGCGTTCTTCGGCAGCAGATTCCATTTGCCGTTTTCGCCCCAGCGGAAGCCGATCGAGCCGTTCGGCACGACGAAGCGCTGGCTGGTTTCGTCATAGACGATGGTCTTCCATTCGGGATTGTTGGCTTCGCCGAAGTTATTGTCGAAGTCGGAGGCGCGCAAGCAGCGATCCGAGACATAACCTTCGCCGTGCGGACGCAACACCACTTGAATCGGCATATCGGTATAAGTGCGCGCATATTCGGCGAAATACGGGTCTTGTTTGTCGATGTAGAACTCTTTGAGCGCCACATGCGCCATCGCCAACAAGGCGGCGGAGTCGGTGCCTTGGCGCACCGGCATCCACAGATCGGCAAATTTGACGTATTCGGCATAGTCGGGCGCCATCGATACGATCTTCGCGCCCTTGTAGCGCACTTCGGTGACGAAGTGGGCGTCGGGGGTGCGCGTCATCGGCAGGTTGG
>DATETD010000058.1:0-5542 GCA_035283885.1 Rhodocyclaceae bacterium | reverse complement strand
CGATGCGGCGCTGCCTCTCGCCCGAAAATGCCGAAATCCTCGATCTCGATTACCGCGATGTGCCTATCATCCACGGTTTTCGCTTTATCGACGAAATCGGCGGCGGTTGCATCATGGCGCACATCGACCAAGCCGAAGCGTTTGCGCCATTGGCGGCGTTGCAGCGGCAGGTGCTTGCCGCTTTGCTCGGATTCACCGTGTTGGCGGTGTTCGCCGCCCTCTATTTCTCGCGCCGCATCAGTCGGCCCATACGGCAATTGACGCAAGTGACTCGCAATATCTCGACCGGTGAACTGAGCGCACGCGCCGAGCCGACGGGCTATCGCGAAGTGGTCGAACTCGCCACCTCGTTCAACGCCATGACCGATCGACTGGCGACGATCAACGCCTCGCTCGAACAGCAGGTGCAACAGCGCACCGAATCGCTACGGCTGATGTCGCGCGTATTCCAGGGCAGCCGAGAAGGGCTTTGCGTCACCGACGAAAACAACGACATTATCGCGATCAATCGCGCCTTCAGCACCATGATGGGTTATGACGAAATCCAGGCGATCGGACGCAACCCGCGCCTATTGGCCTCAGGGCTGACACGCAAGGAAGACTACGCCGCGCTATGGCGCGCACTGAAACACGACGGCTACTGGCAAGGCGAAATCTGGGATAAGCATAAAGATGGGCGCATTTTCCCGGTATGGCTGGCGATCACCGCCCTGCGCGACCCACAAGGCCGCGCCGTCAATTACTTCGCGAGTTACAACGATATTTCCGAACGTAAGCGCGCCGAACAAGAGAGCAGTAAGCTCTTGCAAGCGGTGGAGCAAAGCCCGGCCTCTATCGTCATCACCGATCGCAACGGCGTGATCGAATACGTCAATCCGAACTTCACTCGAATTACCGGTTACAGCCGCGAAGAAGCCATCGGCCTGACTCCGCGTATTTTGAAAACGCCGGAAACGCCACCGGAAACGTATCGCGAGTTGTGGCGCACGATCCTCGATGGCAAGATATGGCGCGGCGTGCTGCGCAACCGTTGCAAAAACGGCGCGTTGATTTGGGAGGAAACATCGATTTCGCCGATTTTGAACGCCGTCGGCGAAATAACGCATTTCGTTGCGGTGAAGGAGGACGTCACCGAACGTCAGCGCATCGAGCAGCAACTGGAGGAGTATCAGGCGCATCTGGAGGATCTCGTATCGCAACGCACCGCCGAGTTGAGCGCCGCGCTCGAAGCCGCCAAGCTCGCCGATCGCGCGAAGGACGAATTTCTTGCGAATATTACCCACGAATTGCGCACCCCCTTGAGCGCCGTCATCGGCTTTTCGGCGTTGGCGCGCCCTTATTGTACGGATCGCCAACAGCGCGAGTATCTGGAAAAGCTCGACAGCGCCGGCAAAACGCTGTCCTGCATTATCGACGACTTACTCGACCTGTCCAAGATCGTCGCCGGTCGTTTGCAGCTTGAGGAGCGCCCCTTCAGTCTGCGTCAATTGGTTATGCGCAGCAATTCGGTCATCGGTTATAAAGCCACGGAAAGAGGATTGAAACTGATCGAACGAATCGACGATGACATTCCCGATGTGCTGATCGGCGACAGCTTGCGTTTGGAGCAAATTTTGCTCAACTTGCTCAGCAACGCCGTCAAATTCACCTCGAAGGGGCGGGTCGAATTGCGCATCGGCCTACAGCAGCTCGAAGCGCCGCGCGTTTGTTTGTCGATCGAGGTCGAGGACACGGGCATCGGCATGCGGGAGGAAGAAATCGCCCTGCTGTTCCGCCCGTTCACGCAAGCCGACGCTTCGATGACGCGCAAGTTCGGCGGCACCGGTCTCGGCTTGGCGATCTGTAAGCATCTTGCGGAATCGATGGGCGGCGATATCGGCGTTGTCAGTCGCAGCGGCAACGACGGTAACAGCGGCAGCACCTTTCGTGTGCGGCTGTGGCTGCGCATCGGCGCAGCCGACGCCCTATCCGCCGCTATGGAAAACGCACAAGAAGCCAGTCTCGTGCATTACCAAGGCGCGCGCGTGCTGGTGGTCGACGATCAGCCGTTCAATCGCGACATCGTCAAGGGCTTACTACTCCGCGTCGGCATCGTGCCGCACTTGGCGAATAACGGACAGGAAGCGATCATCGTGCTCGCGGAAAGCAAAGAGCCGTTCGAGCTGGTGTTGATGGATGTGCAAATGCCGATTATGGACGGTCATACGGCAACGCGTGCGATCCGCAAAATGGAAGCTTTCGCCCGCTTGCCTATCGTCGCCATGACAGCGCACACCATGGCGCACGAACGCGAAAAGAGTCTAGCCGCCGGTATGAACGATCATATCGGCAAGCCCTTCGACGTCGCCAGCTTCTATCGCATCCTGGCGAAATGGATCTCGACCGACAAGCAGCATCGGCCAGCGGTCGTAGCGCTGGCGCCGACCGACGAGTCGCGGCTTTCGCTGCCGCCTTTGCTTGGCGTCGACATCCAGGCCGGATTGGCGTTGATGATGGGCGACGAGGCGCGCTACCGCTATTGGCTCGGCGATTTCGCGCAGGAAACCCCCGCCGCGCTGCAACAACTGCGCCTCGCGCTGGATACGGGAGCGTCAAATCAGGCGAGCGCCATCGCACATACCTTGAAGGGGCGCACCGGCTTACTCGGCATGAAGGCCTTGCATGCCGGCGCGGCGGCGCTTGAAGCGGCGATCGAGGAGGGCGTTGCAGCGGAGCAACTTTCCGAGCCGTTGCAGGCCATGGAGCGCGCCGCCGCCGCGATGTGCGAGGAAATTCGCCACGGGCTGGGTCTGGATGCCGCTGTCCCGCCGCCGCTCGCTCCTTTGTCGGAATTGCCCGCAGGAGAGCTGCCTCCTGCGGTGCAACGACTGATCGTTCGTCTGCAAACGGGCGATAGCGACAGCGATGCGCTCATCGGCGATTGTCTAGCCGAACTCGAAAATACCGCCTGGGCGCCGCGCTTGCGCCTGGCCTTAACGCATGCCAAGGTCTTCGACTTTAACGCTGCGATCGCCGTGTTGAGCGACGAACATCGATAACCCCAACAAATAACCCTTACCGTTGCGCTAGGCGTTGCGGCTCCCAGTTCCACTGATTTTTCCACACCGCCAGCACCAGATTGGGGTATTCCGGTTTGCCTAGGCTACCGTTGTAGCGGCCTAGCGCGCGGTAGAGGTCGCCGTTTTCGATATCGAGATAATGGCGCAAAATGGTGCAGCCGAATCGCAGATTGGTGCGCAGATGGAATAAGTTGCTGTCGTCGGCGCCGATCAGTTTGACCCAGAACGGCATGACTTGCATATAGCCGCGCGCCCCGGCGGTGGATAGGGCGTACTTCTTGAAGCCGCTTTCCACCTGAATCAAGCCGAGCACCATTTGCGGGTCCAGACCGGCGCGTTTGGCTTCGTAATACACCGATTTCAGAAAATCCATACGTGCGTCTCGATCCGGGATGCGGCGTTCGATGCGACGCGACATCTCGGTCAGCCAGTCGACTTTTTCCTGGACCGTGGGAAATGTCGGTTCGGGCGCGGCGCGGTCCGAGATGGCGGCGTGCAAGGCGGCCTGTGCGCTAGCCGCCAGTGGCTCGTAGATCTGATTTCCCGCCCAGGCGCGGCTCGTTAGCGTTGCCAGAATCAGCAGGCCGGCAGCGAACGTTGTCCGTGCAGTCATCGGCTGAGTTCCTCGTTCAGGGCGTTGCGCAGAAAATCCACCATGTCGGCCACGGGCATCAGGCGGGCCTCGGCGTCGCGGCGGCCCTTATATTCGAGTTGATTTTGTTTCAATCCGCGCTCGCCGACGACGACGCGATGCGGCACGCCGATCAATTCCCAATCGGCGAACATCACGCCGGGGCGCTCGTCGCGGTCGTCGAGCACGACATCGATGCCCGCCGCCTGGAGTGCGGCATACAAGGTATCGGCGGCGGCTTTGACGGCGGCGGATTTGTGATAGGACATCGGCGCGATCGCGACGCCGAACGGGGCGATGCTGCTCGGGAAAATAATCCCGCGTTCGTCGTTGCCCTGTTCGATCGCCGCGCCGACCAGACGCGAAACGCCGATGCCGTAGCATCCCATT
Source organism: Rhodocyclaceae bacterium (assembly GCA_035283885.1). Lineage (GTDB taxonomy): Bacteria > Pseudomonadota > Gammaproteobacteria > Burkholderiales > Rhodocyclaceae > DATETD01. The sequence continues at coordinate 1,462 of DATETD010000058.1, read as the reverse complement.
TCCATGATCTGCGACTTGCCCTGTTCGTCGAGGAAGCTGCATTTCAACATTTCGGCATATTTGGTGCGCAGTTGGAAGATATGCCCGACTTCGATGCCGCGGCAGATTTGCAAGCTGCCGCGTCCGTCCGGCGAGGCGTCGCCTGCGACGACGTTGCGAATGTCCGCGACGGTTTGCGGCGCGGCCAGATCGCGACCGAAGCACACATGGGTCAAGTGATGGTCGAACTCGTTCGCGCCGCAGACGAAGTCGTTCATGACGGCGACGCTACGGTCGGCGACGATGCGCCCTTGGTAGCCGACCGGGCCGATATAGCCGGGCTGGCAGCCCAAGGCGGCGACGATTTCGTCTTCGCGCGCAAAGCGGAATTCGCCGACGATTTTTTGCAGCTTGATCTCGTTCAGATGATGGTCGCCGCGCAGCAACAGCATGACGAATTCGTCTGCGCCGCTCTCGTCGGCGACAATGGCGATGGCTTTGACGGTTTGCGCGACATCGACGCCGAGGAAAGCGGCGACCTGATCGCATTGGATACGCCCCGGCGTCGGAACCTTGGCGAGCGCAGCCGTCTCGCCAGCGCCGACTTTTTCGGGTGCTGCCGCCAAGGCTTCGGCGAGTTCGACATTCGCGGCGTAGTCCGAATCCGGGCAGAACGCGATGGCGTCTTCGCCCGAATCGGCGAGCACATGGAATTCATGCGAACCGGTGCCGCCGATCGCGCCGGTGTCGGCCGCGACCGGGCGGAATTTCAAACCCATGCGGCCGAAAATACGGCAATACGTATCGAACATGTTGCGGTATTCGCGTTCGAGATCGGCGTACGAAGTGTGGAACGAGTAGCCGTCCTTCATGAGAAACTCGCGCCCGCGCATTACGCCGAAACGCGGTCGGATTTCGTCGCGGAATTTGCTTTGGATTTGATAGAAATGACAGGGAAGTTGGCGATAGCTGCGAACCTCGCGGCGCACGATGTCGGTGATGACTTCTTCATGGGTCGGACCGATCACGAAGTCGCGCTGATGGCGATCCTTGAAGCGCAACAACTCCGGCCCATATTTCGGCCCGCGTCCGGATTCTTCCCAAAGTTCGAACGGTTGCACCGCCGGCATCAAGAGTTCGATCGCTCCGGCGCGGTTCATTTCCTCGCGCACGATGTTTTCGATTTTGCGCAATACGCGCAGCCCCATCGGCATCCAACTGTAAATACCCCCGGCTAGGCGGCGAATCAGGCCCGCGCGCACCATGAGTTGGTGACTGACGATCTCGGCGTCCGAAGGGGCTTCTTTAAGAGTGGCAATGAAAAACTGACTGGCGCGCATGGTTATTTTCCGCGGATACTAAAGGCTGCATTTTACCTTTTGGCGATTTATCGGCGCATTTTCAGCGATGATGCTTTCCAGCCGCCGACGAATGTGAAAGAATGCCGACCAATCACTAATTAGGATTTATACCATGCTCGACC
>DATETD010000057.1:0-2936 GCA_035283885.1 Rhodocyclaceae bacterium | reverse complement strand
ACGCTTGATGTCGGCGCAGGACAGCGACGACGCCGAATCCGAGTACCGCCTTGCGGAAGCCGAGCTTCAAGTCGCCCAGGAAAACCGTCAGCTCGCCAAGCTGGAATACCAGCAACAAATCAGTCTGCTTAATCTGAGGTCGATACGTAGCCCGGTGGATGGCGTGGTGGTCGAGCAAGCGGCCTATCCGGGCGAGGTGGTCGAGCCGGGAGGAAACAAGAAAGTCATTCTCAAGGTAGCTCAGTTGGATCCCCTCCGGGTGCATGTCATTTTGCCGAAGGAACTCTTCGGCAAACTCAATCCAGGCATGGCAGTCGCCGTCATTCCCGAAATTCCTGCGCAAGGCAGGTATACCGCCAAGATCAAGACGTTGGATCGCTTGGTTGACGCGGCGAGCGGCACGTTCGTCGCGTTTCTGGAAATGCCGAATCCCAAGCTTGAAATCCCTGCGGGAGTGAAGTGTAAGGCGACGTTCGCCGATATCGAGGCAGCTCCCCGCGCCGCCGCTAAACCCAAGTAATCCGTTGAGATAACAAAGGCATCGGCTTATCGCCTGTGTCTATCCATGCCTGTGTTTTCAATTTATGCTTTTGAGGTAGTTTGCCGAATAAATAACGCCATCGAGGCGCCGAGCGCCGTTTGAAAAGGGGAATTGTCATGCGCAAGTATGTTGCAACGCAAAGTCGTGCGGGTCGTAAATTCACGCTGTCGTCCCTGGCGGCGAGGCTAATGGGGGCTTTGGATGCGAGCAAGCGATGTGGACGGCAACTTTTGGAGGCTTGCCATATTGGGCCGAGCCCGTCCGTCGGCGATGCAAACATGCACACTGCCCCAGCGAACCGCAATGCGACCGCCATTCGCTTTGAACCCATCGAGCCGCGTGTTCTTCTATCCGGCGACGCCAATCCGGTCATGCTGGCCGTGGCGGGAACCCTCGATAACCCAGGGGAAAATCGAAGTTTCGACTTCACCTTGAATGAGGCCAAACGGGTGGTTTTCGACAGCCGGGAGGGGCACACTGGCCTTACCTGGTCGCTGGGGCAAGGTGACGATTCCATCCTCGCGTCAGCCAGTCTCACCGAAGATCGCATCGTCGATCTTCAAGCCGGGACATATCGGCTTGCCGTCGCAGGCCAGGGCAGCGCCACGGGCGCTTTCGCCTTGCGCGTGCTCGATGACGCCAATGCGCAAGCAATTACGTCCGGGCGCATGGTCAACGGATCGTTAGCCACAGGGGAAACGACCGATCTTTACAAGTTCAATGCGGCGACTGACGACAAAGTCACGATTTTAGGAGCGAATGCCGGCGCCGTTAATTGGCGTCTCATCGCGCCTAATGGTCAGGAACTGGTCAACTCGCGCTATGTCGGCGAGGGCTTCGGTCCCTTCACGATTCCTGTTCAGGGTGTTTATTGGCTGCTGGTCGATGCACAAGATAGCCGACAACAGACTATCGCCTATCAACTCCAACTTCAGCAAACGCCAAGCACGGAACCCGCGCCCGCGCCGCTGGTCGCCGACGATGTTCGCTATCTGGAAGCCGACTTCAGCGGACGCGGACGCAAGGATTTCATCGAGATCAGCCATCGCATCGATGGCAGCGCGCTGGCGCAACAATGGTTGTCGACGACTCAAGGCTACCTGATTGGCGGTAGGCAGACCTTGGGCGACTGGAGGGAAGAAAGTCTGTACCTTGTCGCCGATCTTGACGGCGACGGTAGGTCGGATTTGGTCGTCATCGAGCCTGCCGGTGAAGGACAAGCGGAGGCTCGAACCTGGTTGTGTGAGGGCGATGTATTTATCGAGCGAGGCGTCACCATGCTGGGCGACTGGAGCGCCGATGCCCGATATTTATTGGGCGATGTCTCCGGCACGCGCAACGCGGAGCTGGTTCGGCTCAAAGAGAGCGGTGATGGCGACGTCGCCGTGGATCTATGGACGTATACCGGTAGCGCCTTTGTGGCCGGCGCCAACCCGGATGATCTGACGACATGGAATGCCGACAATCGTAACTTCCTGGTCGATATCGATGCTAATGGCAAACTGGATATGGTCCGAATCCAGCGGGATAGTAGCAGCGGCGAAGCCAGGGTACGCACCTGGCGCGCTGCAGGAGATACGGCATATATAAATAGCAATCAAAAAAGTCTTGGCGCTTGGAGCGAAAGCCAGTATTTAAGCGGGGATTTCGAAGGGAATGGACGGGCAGGCCTGTTCGATTTCTTTGTCGGCGGTAATGGGAAACAACAGTTGAATATATGGAACTCCAACGGTGCGGACTATCTTTTCGTGGCGACGCAGGAGTTGGGGGCGGTCCATGCCAATGCGGCGTTTCATGTAGCGGATCTCAATGGCGATGGGCGCGCCGATATCGCTCAGATATGGCGCGATCGCGACAATCAGGCGGTGCTCAGCACCTGGCTAGTCGGTCAGGATGGCCGCTATCGACCAAGGGTCGATTTAGTTTTGGGAAATTGGGATAGTAGCGCCAGCTATCGCTTTACCTCTATCAACAAGGATGGTTATGCCGATCTGACGGTAGCCTCTATCGATAGTACGGGCGGCACGCGCTTGCTTAGCTGGATCAATGATGGCGGCAGTTTCCCGTTGCAGCCGGATTTTCGCAAAGAGGCCAAATACTTCGATGCGGATCTCGCTGGCGACGACAATCGCGATCTGCTGGAAATCGGCTGCCGGGCCGATGGCGTGGCGGTGGCCAAGCAATGGTTATCGCAAGGAGGCGGCTTTAGCGCCGGCGCGAGCATCGAGTTGGGCGTATGGCTGGCGAGCACGCAGTATCTGGTGGGCGATCTGAATGGAGACGGAAAAAGCGATCTGGTCGAAGTGCGGCGGCAGGCGAATGGGGATGTTATTGCCAAGACTTGGAGCACTGTCGAGGGTGCGTTTGTCGAGGGTGCGTTTGCCTATGGCGGCAG
>DATETD010000056.1:0-13005 GCA_035283885.1 Rhodocyclaceae bacterium | reverse complement strand
ACGCCTCGTGTATCGGAAGCTGTCACCAAGAGGTTGCCGCAATACGTACTTAAGACGGGGGATGTTGTGCTTGGCCGAAAGGGCGGCGTCGAGCGTTCGGCATTGATCCGGCCACCACAGGAAGGTTGGTTTCTGGGCTCTGATGGAATCAGCATTCGTCCATCTCGGGATTGTCACGATGAGTATTTGGGACTCCAGTTCCGGAGCGCTCGCGTTCAGGGATGGTTGCTTCAGCATGCAATCGGCACAACAATGCCGTCGCTCAACCAAACTATTCTTCGCAACGTTGTAATTCCCTTGCCACCTGCCAAGGCCGAGCAAGAAGCCATTGCCGGGGCGTTAGGCGATGCCGATGCCCTCATCGAATCGCTGGAGCAACTGCTCGCCAAAAAGCGCCTGCCGGGGTTCAGTGGGAAGTGGGAGATGAAGCGGTTGCGAGAACTGGCAAATATCCAGCGCGGCGCTTCTCCTCGTCCAATCGACAGTCCCATTTGGTTCGACGATAAATCGACGGTCGGCTGGGTACGAATCTCGGATGTCACAAAATCGGGAATGTACCTCCTCGATACGACACAACGGTTATCTCCTTTGGGGATTCAGCATAGCCGTCCGGTTAGTCGTGGCAGTTTAATCATGAGTATTTGCGCCACGGTCGGTAGGCCGGTCATTACGAAAATCGACACCTGCATTCATGACGGATTCGTCGTTTTCGACAGTCTTCGGACAACTCAGCACTTCATGTACTACGTACTTCAGTCCATTGAAGACGACTGGTCGCGACACGGCCAGACTGGTTCCCAAATGAACCTGAACACGACCCTGATAAACAGCACAAAAGTTTCCGTGCCGCCGACAAATGAAGAGCAAGCGGCCATCGCCGACACACTCACCGACATGGACGCCGAAATCGCCGATCTTGAGGCGCAACTCGCCAAAACCCGCGCCCTCAAGCAAGGCATGATGCAAAAGCTGCTCACCGGGGAGATTCGCCTGCTATGACCTGTGCTGCACAACCCCTGTGCCGAATCATTGCCGGGCCGAATGGCGCAGGCAAAACCACCTTCGCATTGAAATATCTGCCAACGGTGCATTGCCTGAATTTCGTCAATGCCGATCTGATTGCCGCAGGGCTTTCGCCTTTTGCGCCGGAACAGCAGACGTTACCCGCCAGCCGCTTATTTTTGGAGAAAATTGCGCAGTATCGCCGGGCGCGTGAGGATTTTTCTTTTGAAACCACCCTGTCAGGCCGTACTTATTTGCGCCTGATCCGAGAGTTACGAATCGACGGCTGGCGCGTCGAGTTGTTTTATCTGGCTTTGCCGTCGATTGAAATTTCCCGCTTGCGGGTGGCCGAAAGAGTCGCACACGGCGGCCATTCAATCGCGGAAGAAGACATTGTGCGGCGTTTTCCGCGTAGTTTGCGCAACCTGTTTGAAAGCTATTCGTCTATCGTGGATTACAGCTGTTGCGTCATCAATACGGGGGAAAATCCAGCACTGGTTTTTACGCGGGAAGGCGAGAAAGAAATCATTTTCGATGTTTTTTGGCATCGGCATTTATTGAATGAGGCAAAACTATGAAACCTATTGCCCAAAGAGAGCAAACCTTGCTGGATTGCCTGACCTTGGCGGTTGCCGAAGAGTTGGAACGTAAGCGACGACTGGGTCACTATGCAGTCATCTGGAACCACGGCCAACCGGAACTGATTGGGGACGATGCGCCTTCGCCCAGCACAAAAGAGCACACTGCTCCCAAGCGCCGCCGCCCGCATCCAGATATTGCGGGGAAAGCCAAGACACTGGGTGATTTGCTATGAACTCCACATTGAGCGCAGCAAAGGATTCGCCCATGGCCCACGCTGAAAAATGCATGCAGTTTCTGGAGGAGCACATTCCCGAATTGGCGCAATCCGCCGTGACGCAGGCGTACTGGCAGGCGCTGGCGGCGGGCAACAGCGTTTTGCAAAGCGAAAACGGGGTGATTTACGAGGTATTCCCCGACGGCTCGCGTACGGCGGTCAAAACGCTAGCGCCGGACAGCCCGGTGGTAATAGGTGAGACACGGGTGCTGATATGACCATCGGCCAGCCCGAACGCGCCACCCAGAACCGCGTCCTCGCCCTGTTCAACAAGGAGTTGGGTTATCGCCTGCTCGGCGACTGGACCGACCGCCCGAACAACAGCAATATCGAAACCGACTTGCTCTCGAACTGGCTCGCCAAGCGCGGCTACAGCACGGTGCAAATTGCCCGCGCACTCGACCGCTTGCGCACCGAGGCCGGCAACCCGAACCGCAGTCTCTACGACAACAACAAGGCGGTGTACAGCTTACTGCGCTATGGCGTTCAGGTACATGCGGCAGCCGGCGAGAACGCCGAAACGGTTTGGCCGATCGACTGGAAAGAGCCGACGCAGAACGATTTCGCGGTGGCCGAAGAGGTCACCTTGCACGCCGATCGCGCCAATGCGCACGAGCGCCGTCCCGACGTGGTGCTCTATGTAAACGGGATCGCTGTCGGCGTGCTGGAACTCAAGAACAGCCGCGCTTCGATCGGCGACGGCATCCGCCAGAACCTTTCCAACCAGCAGCCGGAATTCAATGCGTGGTTCTTCAGCACGGTGCAGTTCGTCTTTGCCGGCAACGATTCCAAAGGGTTGCAATACGGCGCCATCGGCACAGGTGAAAAGTATTTTCTGAAGTGGAAGGAAGACGAGGCCGACGACAGCCGCTTCAAGCTCGACAAGTACCTGCTCAAGATGTGCGACAAGGCGCGGCTGATCGAGTTGATGCACGACTTCGTGCTCTTCGACGGCGGCATCAAGAAGCTGCCGCGCGTGCACCAGTATTTCGGCATCAAGGCGGCGCAGGCCCATGTGCGTCGGCGCGAAGGCGGCATCCTCTGGCACACGCAGGGCAGCGGCAAGAGCATCGTTATGGTGCTGCTTGCCAAGTGGATTCTGGAGAACAACCCGGACGCCCGCGTCGTTATCGTTACCGACCGCGACGAACTCGACAAACAGATCGAAGGCGTTTTCATTGCCGCCGGTTATCCGATGGTCCGCGCCGGTAGTGGGTGCGATCTGATGGGCAAACTCGGGCAGACATCGCCGCGCCTGCTGTGCTCGCTGCTGCATAAATTCGGACGGCGGGATGTCGACGATTTCGAGCAGTTCATCGAGGAACTGGAGGCCGAACCCAGCCCTACCGTCGGCGAGGTGTTCGTCTTCGTCGATGAATGCCACCGCACGCAGGGCGGCAAGCTGCACCGGACGATGAAAGCCTTGATGTCCAATGCAATATTCATCGGTTTTACCGGCACGCCCTTGCTTAAGCAGGATCGGCAGACCAGCCTCGAAGTCTTCGGCGGTTACATCCATACCTACAAGTTCAGCGAGGCGGTCGAGGACGAGGTGGTGCTCGATTTGCTCTATGAAGCGCGCGACATCGACCAGAAACTCGGTTCCAGCGACAAGATCGACGCGTGGTTCGAGGCCAAAACCCGTGGCTTGAACGACTGGCAGAAGGCGGCGCTGCGCGAGCAGTGGGGCACGATGCAGAACGTGCTCAGCTCGAAATCCCGCATGGATCGCGTGGTGGCCGACATCGTGTTCGATTTCGGCGTCAAGCCGCGCCTGTCCAACCAGCGCGGCAACGCCATCCTCGTCGCTTCCAGCATTTACGAGGCGTGCAAATATTTCGAGTTGTTCCAGAAAACCGTCTTCAAGGGCCAGTGCGCGGTCGTTACCTCGTACAACCCGCAGGCGCAGGACATCGCGCTCGAAGAGACCGGCACCAATACCGAGACCGACAAGCAGTTCATCTACAACAGCTACACGGCCTTGCTGAAGGATGTTGAGACCGTGCCGGGCAAGTCGAAAACCGAGACTTACGAGGACAAGGTCAAGAAGCTGTTCAAGGAACAACCGGCCAATATGCGCCTGTTGGTCGTGGTCGATAAGCTGCTGACCGGCTTCGATGCGCCGGGCTGCACCTATCTCTACATCGACAAGAAAATGCAGGATCACGGCCTGTTTCAGGCCATCTGCCGCACCAATCGTCTCGACGGCGACGACAAGGGTTTCGGCTATATCGTCGATTACAAGGACTTGTTCAAAAAGGTCGAAAACGCGATTGCGGTCTATACCTCCGAACTCGACCGCAGCGCGGGCGGCATTGATCCCGAGGTGATGCTGCAAGACCGCCTGACTAAGGGTCGCGAGCGGCTGGACAATGCGCTCGAAGCCGTCGCGCTACTGTGCGAGCCGGTGGCGCCGCCCAAGGGCGAGCTGGAGCACATCCATTATTTCTGCGGCAATACCGAAATCCCGGCAGACTTGAAGGCGCGGGAAATCCAACGCGCCGCTTTCTACAAGGCGATGGTCGCCCTGGTGCGGGCCTACGCCAACATCGCCGACGATCTGGCGCGGGCCGGGTACAGCGATGCCGACATCGAGCGCATCAAGCAGACCATAGCCCGCTATCTGAAGCTGCGCGAGATCGTCCGCAACGCCGCCGACGAAAAGCTCGACCTCAAAGCCTTTGAAGCCGATATGCGGCACCTGATCGATACTTACATCGAGGCCAGCGAACCGCGCAAGATTTCGCCCTTCGACGACATGCCTCTGTTGGAACTGATCGTCAAGACCGGCATCGCCAATGCGATCGCCAGCTTGCCGGACGGCCTTAAAGGTAACAAGGAGGCGGTGGCCGAGACCATAGAGAACAATGTCCGCAGCAAGATCATCAAGGAACACCTTAACGATCCGGCCTACTACGCCAAGATGTCGGCGCTGCTCGACGAGATCATCGCGGCCCGCAAGGCGAAGGCCATCGAGTATGAGGAATATCTGAAGAGAATCGCCGCACTGGCGAAGCGGGTCGAAGTGGGGCATGGCGACGGTACGCCAAAGACCCTCGATACGCCGGGTAAGCGGGCGCTGTTCAACAACCTTCAGCAAAACGAAGCGCTGGCGATCAGGATCGACGAAACCGTCAAGCATATCCGGCCCGACGGCTGGCGCGGCGTTACGCCCAAGGAAAATGTCATCAAGGCGGCGCTGTACGATATCTTGCAGAACCCCGACGAGGTCGAGCGCGTCTTTCGCCTCCTCGAAAATCAAACGGAGTATTGATGCCGACGCTGCAACTGGGCGACATCGCCGTCGACGTGGTGCTGAAGGACATCAAGAACATCCACCTGAGCGTTCATCCGCCGGTGGGCAAGGTGCGCATCGCCGCGCCGCTGCGCATGGACCTCGACACCATCCGCGTATTCGCGATCGCCAAACTGGCGTGGATCAAAAGCCAGCAGAAGAAGCTGCGCGAGCAGGAACGCGAAACCCCGCGCGAATATCTCGACCGCGAAAGCCACACCGTTTGGGGCAAGCGCTACCTGCTCAAATTGGTCGAGAAGGATGCCGCGCCTAGCGTCGAATTGAAACATAACGCCATGATTCTTCAGCTTCGCCCTGCGACTAGCCAAGAGAAGAGGCAAGGACTGCTCGATGCGTGGTATCGCGAGCAACTGAAAGCGGCTTTGCCGCCATTGATGGCGAAGTGGGAAAAAATTCTCGGCGTGAAGGCGGGCAAAGTTTTCGTGCAGAAGATGAAAACCAAATGGGGCGCTTGCAACCCCGGCCCCAATAACATTCGCCTCAATTCCGATTTGGCCAAGAAGCCGTTGCAGTGTCTGGAATACATTGTGGCGCACGAACTCACGCACCTGCTGGAGCGGCGTCACAACGACCGATTTACCGCATCGATGGACGCTCATATGCCGCAGTGGCGGCAGTATCGCGAAATGCTGAACAGTCTGCCGCTGGCGCATAGCGAGTGGCGGTATTGAACATGGCGTTTGCTGCGGATAACGAGGTTTTTCCGCCGGCGGGCTTGACCATAAAAACGAATTAAAGGAATGGATATGAATAGTTGCTCGAACCGCTTTCCCGCCACTCCCCTGGACTACCGTCGTCTCGCCCAAAGCCGCCTGCCGCGCTTTATCTTCGACTATATCGACGGCGGCGCCAACGACGAGCGCACGCTGGCGAGCAACGTCGACGATTTCGCCAAGATTTTGATAAAACAACGGATTCTGAAGAATATCGAGCATATCGACACCGCAACGACCTTGGCGGGCGCGGCGGCGGCGATGCCGGTGGCTTTGGCGCCGATCGGCATGGCCGGCTTGTTCCATCGGCGCGGCGAGACGCAGGGCGTGCGCGCCGCCAATGCCATCGGCGTGCCGTTTACCTTGTCGACGGTCGGCATCTGTCCTATCGAGGAAGTCAAGGCGGCGTCGGGTAAACCGTTCTGGTTTCAGTTGTATATGATCCGCGATCGTGGCGCGGTCGAAGATTTGGTCAAACGCGCCTGGGCCGAGGGCTGCACTACGCTGATCTTCACCATCGATTTGCCGCTGGCCGGGATGCGTCATCGCGATCTGCGCAACGGTATGTTGAGCACCAGCCTGTCGGCCAAGTGGCTTAAAGCACGCCAATTGGCGGCGCGTCCGGGCTGGGTCTGGAACGTCGGCATCCACGGCAAGCCGCATACCTTCGGCTGTCTCGCGGATCGCGTCGAGGATGCCGCCGATCTGCATAAATTCAGGGCATGGCTCGATACCCAGTTCGACCGTTCGGTGACGTGGAAAGATATCGAGTGGCTGCGCGGCATCTGGCCTGGATGCTTGATTCTCAAGGGAATCATGGAAGTCGACGATGCGCGGCTCGCCGCCGAGGTCGGCGCGGACGGGATCGTGGTGTCGAATCATGGCGGGCGTCAGCTCGACAGCGTGGCGTCGAGCATTTCCAAGCTGCCGCCTATCGTCGCAGCGGTCGGCGAGCGGCTGGAGGTGCTGATGGACGGCGGGGTGCGCAGCGGACTCGATGTATTCAAAGCCGTGGCGCTCGGCGCCAAGGGAGTGCTGATCGGCAGGCCGTGGGTCTGGGCCTTAGGCGCGGCGGGCGAGTCGGGGGTGAGGGATCTACTGGCGACCTTCAAGCGCGAACTCGAAGTGGCGATGGCGCTGGCCGGCGTGACGACGATTGCCGCAATTCGATGCGGAACCTTGGACGCGGTGCGTTTCTAGCCGTCTCGCCAGCGCCGACTTTTGTAGGCGAGGTTCAGGCGGTTTTAGCGTGCGCCGTGCGGATGCCGCAAACCGTCGGCAATGCGGCGCTCGTGCAGGCGGAGCAGGTCGAGCATTCCCGAGACCAAACGAATTTGCCGCGTCCCGATTCTTTGGCGCGGTACATCGCTTCGTCGGCGGCGATCAGCAGTTTGTCCGCTTCGCAACTGGCGACGCCCATCGCCATTCCTATCGACGTTCCCAGTTTGCATGGCCGCGCGCGTATCACGAACGGCGGGGCGAATGCGTTCAGGCAGGCGTTCGCCACGCGCTCGACGATCTCCTTGGCGTTTTCCTGGAGGTCGGACAGCACGATCACGAATTCGTCGCCGCCGACGCGCGCGACGGTGTCTTCGCGCCGCACGGCATTGAGCAAGCGCGTGGCGACTTCGCGTAAGGCGGCATCGCCGGCCTCGTGTCCCAGTTCGTCGTTGATCGGTTTGAAGCCGTCCAGATCGAGAAACAGGACGGCGACCCGGCCCTGGCGGCGTTCGGCGCGCGCCAAGGCTTGCTGCATACGATCCGCCAATAATTGCCGATTGGGCAGGCCGGTCAATACGTCGTGATGAGCGATATGCTGCAATGCGGCGCGGCTTTCGAGCAATTTCGCCAACAGGCGATTGAACGCCGTCGTCAGATGGCCGACTTCGTCGTCGTGCGCCACCGGCAGCGGTTCGAACGGAATTTCGCCGCGCGTCATCCGGTCTGCATGCGATGCGGCGTCCGTCAGCGGGCGCAACAGACGTCGCAAAATGAACGCCATAAAAAGGCACATGAACGCCAGCAGGTAGGCCGAGTTGCGCAGGATGAATTGACGCAAGCGGCCGATCGGCGCGAAGATTTCTTCGGTCGGTATGCGCGCCACGACGAACCAGCCGCTGCTGGGAATCGAAGCGATCGCGGCCAGTTCTTCGATTTTGCCGCGGACATCGACGCCCACGCCGCGAAAGCCTGCCATCGCCTTATCGTGTTGCGCATGCACGCCTTGGTTCGGCGTCGGCGTCAACGCAATCGGCGCATCCGAGGCGCCGAGGAACAATTTATCGCGCGGCGACACCAACACCAAGCCGCCGGTCGCGCCGACCTGGGTGGTGTACAAGGCGTTCAGGAAATTGGGCGAACGTAAGTCGGAGACGCCGACCAGCACGGCGCGCACCTTGCCGTCGCCGTCTTTCAAGGGCAAGGCCATCGGCAATACCGGAGTTTGGGGCGTCCGCCCGACGACGGGGCGACCGATCATGAATTCTCCGTTCATGGCTTGTCGAAAATAGTCGCGATCCGCATACGATGCGCCGATGGGATCGGGTGCGACGGGATAGTCCGCCAGCACCTTGCCCGACAGGTCGAGCACCGCCAGGCCGAGCGAAAATACGGGGTTGAGGTCGTGACGCTCGCTCAGCCAGCTCCGCATGGCGGCAGGATCGTCGAGTAACTGTAATGGAAATTTCGTCGCCATGTGCGTCAGCATCTCGCGCCGTTCGACGACGACGCGGTCGATATCCTTGGCGACATAATTGGCGATCGACAGCAACTGCGCCGACGACACGGCGGTTAAATCCTTGCGCAGGAATTCGCTCAACAGAAAAATTCGCCCGAGGGCGCCGATCAGGAGCAAGAATAAGCCGAGCAGCACCAGGCGCGTGGCGAGGCTATTGAAATTGAGTCGGAGCTTCATCGGGCATAGATCGGCGTAATTTTCTTGCGAACGCCGCATTCTAAGCTAAATATGATTCATGAAATATGATCCCATTGTGGATATGGTTATGCGCTCGATGGCGCGACTCGATACGGCGTCCGTGCGCGCGCTGGCGTAAAATCCGCGTTTTCTTTCGGTTAGCGGATAGCGATGACGGTTCGAACTCGTTTTGCCCCGAGTCCTACGGGGTTTCTTCATATCGGCGGCGCGCGCACCGCGCTGTTTTCTTGGGCCTATGCCCGGCGGCACGGCGGAAAATTCATACTGCGCATCGAAGACACCGATGTCGCGCGTTCGACGCCGCAGGCGGTGCAGGCGATACTCGACGGTATGGCCTGGCTGAAGTTGCAGGCCGACGAAGGCCCGTTCTATCAGATGCAGCGCATGGAGCGCTATCGCGCAGTAATAGGACAAATGCTGCAAGCCGGCACGGCGTATTACTGCTACACCTCGAAAGAGGCGCTGGAGCAACTGCGCGCCGCGCAGGAAGAGCGCAAGGAAAAGCCGCGTTACGACGGCGCGTGGCGGCCCGAACCCGGCAAAGTGTTGCCGCCGCCGCCCGTCGGCGTCGAACCGGTGGTGCGTTTCAAAAATCCCTTGAGCGGCGAAGTGGCGTGGCAGGATCAAGTCAAAGGCCGTATCGCCATCGACAATAGCGAACTTGACGATTTCATCATCGCGCGCGCCGACGGCACGCCGACCTACAATTTTTGCGTCGTGGTCGACGATTGGGACATGGGCATTACCCATGTAATTCGCGGCGACGATCATGTGAACAATACGCCGCGTCAAATCAATCTGTTGCAGGCGCTCGGCGCGCCGCTGCCCTTATACGCTCATTTGTCGATGATACTCGGCGACGACGGGCAGAAACTCTCCAAACGTCATGGCGCGGTGTCGGTGATGCAGTACGACGAGGAAGGCTATTTGCCCGAGGCGGTGCTGAATTATCTCGGGCGTTTAGGCTGGTCGCATGGCGACGACGAGATTTTCTCGATGGAGCAGTTCGTTGCGTGGTTCGATCTCGACCATATCACCGCCTCGGCGGCGCAGTTCAATACCGAAAAGCTGAATTGGTTGAATGCGCATTACATCAAGCAGGCGGATGGCGCGCGCCTGCTGGCCGAAACGGTGCGTCGTCTCGGTATGCAGGGGATCGTTACGCAGCCGACGGCGGAATTGGCGCAGGCGGTCGAGTTATATCGCGACCGCGCCGGCAATCTGAACGAGTTGGCGACTGCGTTGCGTCCCTTCGTCGTCGAGCCGACGATTGCCGACGAGCTACGCGCCCAGCATTTGACGCCGGTTGCGTTGCAAGCCTTACAGGCCTTGCGCGCGGCGTTGCAGGATTGCGCGTGGGACGCGGCGGAATTGGGCCAGGCGATCAAGCGCACTGCGGCCGCTCAGGGGTTGAAGATGCCGCAGTTGGCGATCCCCTTGCGCGTGGCCTTGCTTGGTGCGCCGCAATCGCCGTCGATCGATAAGCTGTTGCAGGCGATGGGGCGCGAGCAGGTGCTGGCGCGCTTGCAGCGTTTATCCTAGAAACCTCATTTATCCAGGACGCCATTCTCCAGCAACTCGGTGTCTTCATGCGAATACGCCGGGCTACAGCAACACAACAGGCGTAAATCGTCCGCGCCCGTCGCGGCGACGCAATGCGGCGTGCCGGGCGGGATATGCACGGTGTCGCCGACGGCGATGGCGAAGCGGCGTTCGCCCAGCGTCATCCGGCCTTGGCCTGCAATGACATGGTAGAGTTCTTCGGTCTGGGCGTGGCGATGCAACACGGTGCTCGCGCCGGCGCGTATCCTCGCTTCGGCGAGGCTTTGGCGGCGATTGCCATGAATATCGGGATGCATCAGCTCGCGGATTTCGGAGCCGTCCTTGGTGAGATAGGCCGGAACCTCGGCGTAGCGGCTGAGGGGCTGGGGGCTTGAACTATCCATGCTTCGCGCAGGAGCGTCGGCGGTTGGCGTTGACACGTTGACACGCCGATCGACATGCAAAAGTCGGCGCTGACGCGACGGATCGCGGCGGATACTGCCTCAGACGTTCTCGAACACCGTCTCGGGCGCGGCGACGAAATCAAGGCTCGTCAACACCAAGCCGCGCGCGGCTTCGCTGGCGACCAGCAGCCAATTATCTTCGACCGTGCGGCGGAAGATATCGATCGTGCGTAAATCGGGGTCGATCAGCACATATTCCTGCAAGCTTGCGACGCCGCGATAGGCTTGGAATTTACGGCCTCGATCATAGGCGGCGGTCGAGGGCGAGAGCACTTCGATAATGACTTTGGGACTTTTGACGACGCTCTCGGCGTTCAAGTCGGCGGCGTCGCAGGTGACAAGCACATCGGGATAAAACGTATCGACGTCGACTTGCAGTTTTACATCGGAGATAAAGGCGCGGCAAGGCGTGCCGCGTAGCGCCGATTTCAACGCGGCAGCGACGTTCAAGGCGATTTCGGCATGTGCGAGACGCGCGCCGACCATGGCGTAAATCTCGCCACCGACATATTCGTATTTTTCGGTTTGGGTTTCCTCCCAAGCGAGGAAGTCGTCCGTACTCGCGAATTCGTTCTTACGCAATGCAAACCCCATGTCGTTCTCCTTGTATCGTGCTGCGCGAAAGCGGCGATGCGCGTGGGCGCAGCGCCGTCGGGCATATCCTTAAACCGCCGCCAGCGCCTGGTTCAGATCGGCGAGGATGTCGTCGATATGTTCGATGCCGATCGACAATCTGACCATATCCTCCGACACGCCGGCTTTTTCCATTTCGGCGGCGGAGAGTTGGCGGTGCGTGGTGCTGGCCGGATGGCAAGCCAGGCTCTTGGCGTCGCCGATATTCACCAAGCGCGTAATCAGTTTCAAGGCGTCCTGGAAGCGATGGCCGCCTTCGAGTCCGCCGGCGACGCCGAACGAGAGGATGCCCGAGGCGCGTCCGCCGAGGTATTGATGCACCAAGGCGTTGTCGATATGACTGGCGAGACCGGCGTACTTGACCCAGCGCACCTTGGGATGGGTTTCGAGATGGGCGGCGACGGCGCGCGCATTGTCGCAAATGCGATCCATACGCAGCGCCAGGGTTTCGATTCCTTGCAGAATCAGGAAGGAATTGAACGGCGAGATCGCCGCGCCGGTATTGCGCAACGGCACGACGCGCGCGCGACCGATAAAGGCGGCGGCGCCGAGCGCTTCGGTATACACCACGCCGTGGTACGACACATCGGGTTCGTTGAGACGCTTGAAGCGTTCCTTATGTTCTGCCCAAGGGAATTTGCCCGAATCGACGATGACGCCGCCGATGCTATTGCCATGGCCGCCGAGATATTTGGTCAAGGAATGCACCACGATGTCGGCGCCGTGTTCGAACGGACGGCACAGATAAGGCGTCGGCACGGTGTTGTCGACGATCAGCGGAATGCCGTGCTCATGGGCGATGCGCGCCAGCGTGCCGATGTCGGCGACATTGCCGAGTGGATTGCCGATCGATTCGCAATAGATCGCTTTGGTTCTGCCGTCGATCAGCTTGCGGAAATTGTCGGGTTGGCGGTGGTCGGCGAAACGCGTTTCGATGCCGAATTGCGGCAGAGTGTGGGCGAACAGGTTATAGGTGCCGCCGTATAGCGTGCTGACCGAAACGATATTGTCGCCGGCTTCGGCGATGGTTTGAATCGCATAGGTAATCGCCGCCATACCCGAAGCCACAGCCAAAGCGCCGATCCCGCCTTCGAGCGCCGCGATGCGCTTTTCGAGCACGTCGGTGGTCGGATTCATGATGCGCGTGTAGATATTGCCGGCGACCTTCAAGTCGAACAAATCGGCGCCATGCTGGGTGTCGTCGAAGGCGTAGGACGTGGTCTGATAAATCGGCACCGCCACGGCCTTGGTGGTGGGGTCGGGGCTATAGCCCCCATGTACGGCAATGGTTTCGAGTCTCATCGAGCGTCCTTAACTTAGGGGTGCAAAAAAGGCCGCAGTATAAAAGCAAGCCGAGCCAGGCAGTGCGGAAAGCATGCACCAAAAGTCGGCGCTGGCGGGACGGATAGGCGCTGGATATTTATTGTGCTTTGCCGGCGAGCGGATTGGTTTCTGGATTTTTATGGCGCATTCCACGACGGAGAGCGGGTCAAGCCAGAAAAAGCAGTTGTCCGCAGATTACGCAGATTTTCGCAGATAAAAAA
>DATETD010000055.1:0-2072 GCA_035283885.1 Rhodocyclaceae bacterium | reverse complement strand
TTTCGCCGCGAAGCTTACGCCGATAGCCGTCTCCCAAGCCTTGCCGCGCCGTAGATAGTCCTCCGCCAGGCCCACCAACTCGATCATGCGTTCGTAGGATTCTTGCGCCGTGGCGCCGAACGAGAAGATGCCGTGATTCAGCAACACCATGCCGATGGTGTTTGCGTGGGATTCCGCCGCGAAACGTTCGGCGCACCGTCGCGCCAAATCGAATCCGGGCATGACGTAGGGAATGACGACCACCCGGTCGCCGTAGATTTCGCGGATTCGCGTTGCGCCGTCCGGGCTGTTGGTTATGGTCACCACCGCATCGGCATGGGTATGGTCGACGAAGGTATAGGGCAGGATCGCATGCAAAATGGCTTCGACCGACGGCGTCGGCGCCGTGGCGCGCGTCATATGCGTAACCATTTCATTGACCATTTGCGGGTCGGGCAGCGTCGGCAGC
Source organism: Rhodocyclaceae bacterium (assembly GCA_035283885.1). GTDB lineage: Bacteria > Pseudomonadota > Gammaproteobacteria > Burkholderiales > Rhodocyclaceae > DATETD01. The sequence goes on along the minus strand of DATETD010000055.1, from coordinate 1,624 downwards.
GTCGCCAGGCGGCGCAGATAGTCGAGCTTTACCGGCGCAAAACCCGCCGCTTCGATCTGCTCCAGATCCCAGCCGCTGCCTTTGACATAGAGTAGCGCTTCGTCTTCGCCGAAAATAGTCTTTTCGACGATTTTGACCGAGGTGTTGCCGCCGCCATGCAGCACGAGCGACTTGTCGCGTCCCAACAGCCGCGAGCTGTAGATACGAAGTTCGAGATTGTTTTTACATAAACGGGCTTCGGCGTCGGACCAGAGGCTTTTCATCGGCGATTTCCTATTTCAGAGCGTCCAGCGCGCCGACATAGTCGGGTTCTTGCGCGATTTCGGCCACCATTTCGGTATAGACGACCCGATTGTCGGCGTCGAGGATCGCCACGGCGCGCGCGGCGAGGCCGGCCATCGGGCCTTCGGCGATGGCGACGCCCCAACTCTGTAGAAATTCGGGGTGGCGGAAAGTCGAAAGATGGGCGACGTTTTTCAGTCCTTCGAGTTCGCAAAAGCGGCGTGCGGCGAACGGCAGGTCGGCGGAAATCACCAGCACGACGGTGTTGTCGAGCTTACCGACGGATTCGTTGAACTTGCGCGCCGAGGCGGCGCAGGTCGGGGTGTCTAAGCTCGGCACGATGTTCAGCACTTTGCGCTTGCCGGCATAATCTTGCAGCGAGACATCGGCCAAGGCCACGGTCGTGAGCCGGAAATCCGGCGCGGAATCGCCGGGGCTGGGGAATTGTCCATCGATACGGATAGGATTGCCGCGCAGTGTGACGGTGGTGCTCATCGAGAGTTCTCCTGGGTCGAAACGAAACACTATGATATACCTTGCGCCGTCAAACTCCACGCCGACACGTTAGACCGAGGTTATCGATGCGGCGTTCTGAGGCACAAGCTTCACTTGAAGTTCGCATCCGACAGCTTGCGCGTACCGCTTGAGGGTCGCAAGCGATGGAGCATGCTTTCCGGCAGACTCCAGTCGCGAAATCGCACTCTTGGTTGTTCCCATCCGTTCCGCGACGGCATCTTGGGTAAGGCCAGCGCGCGCGCGCGCCTTGAGCATCTGGTCGGCAAGCTCGTAATCGAGGGCAAGAGCGTCATAGGCTGCGACGAATCCCTTGCGGCTTGCCGCCCTGGCAAGAAATTCTTCGTGCGAATGACGGACAGGCTTGAATTTCAGTTCATCCATTGAAAACCTCCTTCATGCGCTGGCGCGCCAGCTTCAGTTCTCGGTCGGGCGTTTCCTGCGACTTCTTGATGAAGGCGTGCAGGACGACAACCCGTTTGCCGACGAGAAAGCAGTAAAACGCTCTGCCTATGCCGGAACGTCCCCGAGGCCGAAGTTCGAACAAGCCATCGCCGAAAGCCCGCGAGTGCGGAAGCCTGAGGCTCGGTCCGTGTTCGATCAGCAGTTCGATCAAACGTGCATAGTCGGCGAGGACGTCCACTGGCCATGATTCAATGTCGCGCAGCACACGCTCGTGGAAGTACTCGATCTCGAAGGGCATAGGTTGATGTTAGCAAATACGCAAACATCGGTCAATGAGCGATTTTTGCCAATCCCGGCAGCACGGCGAGTGCATTCGTCGTCGTCGCCTGCGCGACTGCCGCCGGCGTCAGTCCGCGCAACTCGG
>DATETD010000054.1:0-2449 GCA_035283885.1 Rhodocyclaceae bacterium | reverse complement strand
GGCTTTACGACAAGAAAAACCATGCGACAGTTATCTTTCGCAAAGATAAGCCCTATTTGGTTGTGCTTAAGGCCACAAAAAACCGATTGGAGGTGTATTTGCAGTCGTTCAGGAGAAGCGACGATAAGAATATCGAGTCGCTTAAAAAGAGAGCGGGCGGCGGCTAGGATGGACGGGTATTCCCATCGCGGCCCCTAGGGGTTACCGGCAACCCGATTATGCTCTAGCCGTCGTCAGCGTTAGTAGTATAGCGTGTCGGCGACTATCGCTCAAATACTTACGCGCGGATATCGGCGCTTAAGCCCGACGCGCTTGTCGCATCGAGTGTCGGGCTGCATGGGCGACTGTGCGCCGAACGCAATCCGGGTAGTAAAATGCGCGCCCAAGTTGAAGTCGAGCGATTTTCATAGGGAGTCGATATGCTTTTCAGGTGGATATTTTTTGTTGTCGTTGCGATTTACCCCTGCTTCGCCTGGTCGGCGTGCCCGCCGCATACCGTTGCCGATTCCTCGCGCGTCAAGTTCGATAGCGATGCGGTGTTGATCGTCACTCATGCTTCGTCGACCTACGATGCGCGTTATTCGACCAAGCGCGGCGTCGACGAGGCGGTGCGCTTCGCCAAAAGCCAGCGCATTCCCGTAGTCTATTTGCAAGACGACACTCCCGACCGCTATTACTTCATGGAAGATTGCAACCCCGATTATTGGCTGCATTCGCAAGGTGGCGAAATCGATTTCGAGGTGACGCCGACGCAGGTGTATATCGTCGGCGGGCATTTGGAGATGTGCTTGTCCGAGACCTTGTACGGCGTGCTGCGCAGTTGGGCGAAGAAAACGCCGAGGAATTTGACGATTACGTATTTTATGGACGCCGTGTATTCGAACGGCAAAGAGATCGATCCCGCCGATCCGTTTTATCCCGACTTCGTGCGTTTTATGGATATCGTCACCTACGGTCGGCCCGGCGGCGAGCATTGGCCCAAGCTGACCCTGCTCGAAACCATGGGCGTGATCGTCAATGAGGATCACGAACTGGATTACATCAAACAGATACTGCCGCGCTGGGGCGGTTCGTTCCTGGATAACTATCGCGTGGTCGTGCAAATGAACGACTCGGTCAAGAAAGTGATTCAATCCGCGTCCGGCTGGCGCCCGCCGACGTTGCGGTTTCACTTTATCGATTCGGCGTTGAATCTCACCACGCCGTTGACGTATGGCTTTTGATCGGGAGCTACTTGCGCAAGTCGGCGCTGGCGGGACGGATGCTAATAGTTTTCAACGGTCGGCAGCCGCTGCGATGTAATTCTTGAAATAATCTATCGTCTTCACCAGTCCGTCGTGCAGACGGATTTTCGGTTCCCAGTCGAGTTTTTCCTTCGCCAAGCCGATTTCGGGCCGGCGCTGCGTTGGATCGTCCGCAGGCAATGGCTTATAAATCAGCCGGCTGGCGCTTTCCGGGATTAACGATAGAATTTTCTCGGCGAGTTCTTTGATGGTGAACTCGCCGGGATTGCCCAAATTGACCGGACCGATGAAATTCTGCTCGTTTTCCATCATCCGCACCATGCCCTCGATCAAGTCGTCCACATATTGGAAGCTTCGCGTTTGGTTGCCGTCGCCATAAATGGTGATATCTTGATTCGTCAGCGCCTGCATGATGAAATTCGAAACCACGCGCCCGTCCTTGGGATGCATCGCCGGTCCATAGGTGTTGAAGATTCGCACCACCCGGATTTCCAGATTATGCTGCCGCCGGTAATCGAAAAACAGCGTCTCCGCGCAGCGTTTGCCCTCGTCGTAGCACGAACGAATTCCAATCGGATTGACGCGCCCCCAGTAGCCCTCGGGTTGAGGATGGACTTCGGGATCGCCATAGACCTCGCTGGTGGATGCTTGCAAGATCTTCGCTTGCACGCGCTTGGCCAAACCCAGCATATTGATCGCGCCATGCACGCTCGTTTTGGTCGTCTGCACCGGATCGCGTTGATAATGGATCGGCGAGGCCGGGCACGCCAAATTGTAGATCTGATCGACCTCGACATAGAGCGGAAACGTGACGTCGTGACGCATCATTTCGAAATTGGGATTATCGAGTAAATGCTTTACGTTGTCCTTAGTGCCGCTATAGAAGTTATCTACGCAAAGAACATCGCAGCCGTCGTCGAGCAAACGCCGGCAAAGATGCGAGCCGACAAAGCAGGCGCCGCCGGTAACGAGAACTCGCTTGCGATTCGATACTTTTTCGATCATGTTATTTTCTCGCGATCATTTATTAAAGGTTGGTTCACCACGTCTTGGGGGCGAATCCAGTCGGCGTTTCGATATCGACGTTTTCGCCGTTTTGCACTAGCACATACAGCCCCTGCTGGTGGGCGTACTTTTTAACGCTATCGGGGATCACCATCCCCGCCACCGCGCCCAATGCCCGGTGATGTCGATAGCTCGGCAGC
>DATETD010000053.1:0-4291 GCA_035283885.1 Rhodocyclaceae bacterium | reverse complement strand
AAGGGCTATCTCAAGACCCGCAAACAGATCTCCGATGAGTTGATGAATATCCGCTTTACCGCCAAGACCATCGAGCGCCTGTGCGATTCGGTGCGTGGCATGGTCGAAGCCGCGCGCAGCCATGAACGCAAAATCCTGCATCTCTGTGTGGACAAGGCTCATATGCCGCGCCAGCACTTCATCAAGATTTTCCCCGGCAACGAGACCAACATGGAGTGGCTCAAGCACGAGGTGCAGTCGGGCAAGCCCTACGGCGCACAGTTGATGCGTGCCGCGCCGGCCATCCTCGAAGAGCAGCAGAAGCTCATCGACCTGCAGACGCGCATCGGCATTCCGCTCAAGGAACTCAAGGACATCAACAAGCAGATGTCCACCGGCGAAGCCAAGGCGCGCCGCGCAAAGCGCGAAATGACCGAAGCCAACTTGCGCCTCGTGATCTCGATCGCCAAAAAATACACCAATCGCGGCTTGCAATTCCTCGATCTGATTCAGGAAGGCAATATCGGCCTGATGAAAGCCGTCGACAAGTTCGAATACCGCCGCGGCTACAAGTTTTCGACCTATGCCACCTGGTGGATTCGGCAGGCGATCACGCGCTCGATCGCCGATCAGGCGCGCACCATCCGCATTCCGGTGCATATGATCGAAACCATCAACAAGATGAACCGCATCAGTCGCCAGATTCTGCAGGAAACCGGCGTCGAACCCGACCCCGCCTTGCTGGCCGTCAAGATGGAAATGCCCGAGGAAAAGATTCGCAAGATTCTGAAGATTTCCAAAGAACCGATCTCGATGGAAACCCCGATCGGCGACGACGACGACTCCCATCTCGGCGACTTTATCGAAGACCAATTGACGGTTTCGCCCGACGACGCCGCCTTGTTCGCCAGCCTGCGCGAAGTCACCAAAGAAGTGCTCGACAGCCTGACGCCGCGCGAAGCCAAGGTCTTGCGCATGCGTTTCGGCATCGAAATGAATACCGACCATACGCTGGAAGAAGTCGGCAAGCAATTCGACGTCACGCGCGAACGCATCCGTCAAATCGAAGCCAAGGCGTTACGCAAATTGCGCCACCCGACCCGCTCGGAAAAGCTGCGCAGCTTCCTCGATTCGGAGACCTAAAAGTGCGCCGACGCAATGCGCACGGCGCGCAAATCAAGTAAAATCCCGCCTTTCGGGCCTCTAGCTCATGCTTGGTTAGAGCAGCGGACTCATAATCCGTTGGTGCTGTGTTCGACTCACAGGAGGCCCACCAAACAAATCGAGGGCTTACAGCGATGTAAGCCCTTTTTCTATGCAGCGCGTCACACCTATGTCACAGGTAGGAAAGGCGCGCCGAATACCGAAAATACCCGAACCGATTACCCGAAAAACTTTTTTTATCCACGAAAGACACGGAGAACGGAAAATACGTGCTGACTCGTCTCCGTCCGACGACGAATGAAAAATCTTCGCGCTGTTTCCTTCGGCATGGCCGAATCCGTCTCGTCAGCGCCGACTTTTGCCTCGACGGAGCGACACGCTCGACCGAGATAAGCTGACAACCCTATCGTGGCTCGTCTAAATTCCAATTAGAAATCGCGACCTTCAAGCGGCCAGTCTTTCGGCGCCATATACGACCATTTTTTCGGATTGAAACGGATCGTCCATGTTTTCGACTGAAGTTCTTTTTCTTTATCTATGCCGGTTACAGCGATAAGTAATGGAAATACTTTACTGTCGATTTTAGAGGAGTCTATTTCAAGCTTAGAATCGATTATCGTCCCATTGTCTCCCACAGCGCCAATATCGGTGTAATACGCTGCGAATCCGGCAAGATCGCGAATACTCTTGCCATAGGGAGCAAGAATCGAATATCTACCGCCGCAGTAGCCTTGATGGCAGTCCCATGTCGTATTCAACCAACCCCAGTAATCCGCAGGCCCGAATTGATGAAATTTCCAGTTGGTAGGCGCCGAACCAGACGCGCCGATTGGAATTTTCGGGTTGGCGGCAACGATTTCCATTTGACCGTTGCGATCTTCGATCACGAAAGCGCCGACCAAACCCGACGATACATGCGCTCCATCCGGCTTACCTTCGTCATTGACGGCAATCCCCGTCGCCAGCACATAAAGCCTTTGCTCGGTGGGAGTGGAAACCTTGTCGGCGCGATCGATTTTCATGCAGTAGCGTTGATTGTCCTCGGCATCGACGGCAAACCAACAATTGTGCATATCGTCGCGTTTGCCGTAAAATTTATCCAGAACTCGATGCGACGACACCTCGGCATGTACGACTTGATTCGGCGATGCCTCCGTATGCAAAAATCTTAAAAAATAAAGCGCCGACGCGACTAGGGCTAGAACGACTAAAACTAAAGTCGAAATAGATTTTTCGGAGCGGTTCATGGCTAGCGTCCCGCCTTAATTCGATTGATCGCCCGGTCGAAATCGCTCTCGAAAAGCCGATCCTGCACGATGCGATACTTCTCGAACTCGCTCTCGGCATGCGCCTTGGCCATCTCGGCTGAAACCTTACCGGCATCTTGCAAAATGTCTCTTTCCGTGAATTCCAGAAAGGCGTCCAGCCGTTTGGCCCAATCCTCCATCGTCATGGGAATCTTGCGCTTGGCGCGATCCTCAGCCAAGTCGAGGTACGAGTTGACGATACGACCAAGGGATTCCAGTTCCACCTTGTCGAGGTAATTCTTGGCGACGACGACATCGGTCTTGAGGATCTTGCCGTCCGGCGCGCGCTCCCATGAGGTCAGGCCCATTTGCGGTTTGGCGCTGTCGGCGCGCTGCACGATCAGCTCGGCTGCCGTATGACCGTGGATGGCAAAATGCAGCTTGTTCTGCACTTTGGCGAAGAATGCCTTGGTGGTGGGGGCGTTGCGGTTGTAGTCCACCGCCGTGGCGTAGATGTCGGTGACCTTCTGATAGAACTTGCGTTCGGAGAGCCGAATCTCGCGGATTTCCGCAAGCAGACGTTCGAAGTAATCCTCGCCTAGAAAACTGCCGTTTTCCATGCGCTGCTTGTCGAGTACATAACCTTTGATGGCAAATTCGCGCAGCACACCCGTGGCCCACTGGCGGAACTGGGTCGCCCGTACCGAATTAACGCGATAACCAACGGAGATGATGGCGTCGAGGTTGTAAAAATCGACGTTTCGCGCCACCTCCCGGTTACCCTCGGTTTGAACTGTCCGGAATTTCCGGACAGTTGCTTCTCGCTGGAGTTCTGCCGATTCGTAGATGTTCTTTAGATGCTCGCTGACCGTGCGCACGTCTACGGCAAACAACTCGGCCATCAACTTCTGCGTCAACCAGACAGTCTCCTCTGCGTAACGCGCCTCGATGCTCTGCTCGCCGGCTTGGCCGGTGAAGATCAGGAATTCGGCGGTGCTATTGCGGATGAGTGCGCGATCGATGCGGTTGACATTTATCCCACTTATACCCATAGCTTACCCCAGCCACCTTGCACTGCCTCCTCCTCATCCGCGCCACCCGCGCGCACCCATTGATCGACTTCGGACAACTGAAATTTCCACAACCGCCCAATCTTATGCGCAGGCAAGCCCTTGCGTTCGCGCCAGCTAGGTGGCATCCTTAACCACACCAAAATGCTGGGTAATGTACTCGGTGGCGACCCACGGTTCGGCGTTCATGACAATAGCACTCAGCAAAAGAAACAAAGTCGCCTTAAATCGTCATTAGTCTAACAAAGGAGGACTTTGGAGTCTATTTGAAAAAGGAACGAACCCGTAAATTCGACTCCGACGGGGCCGGTGTCCTTATCGATCGCTTTATGATAATTGACCTTCAATTCCAGCGTCGAAAAGTTCTGCCCCGGTTTCAGTTTCGATAGCACCGCGTAACTGCAGGCGTAGTCGAGCATCGTGGCGGCGAAGCCGCCGTGCACCGTGCCGATCGAGTTGTACAGATCGAGATCGGGCGTGGCTTCGAGCGCTACGCGACCGTCGTCGATGTCGACCAACGCGATCAGGGTATCGGCGAAGCACGAGCGGCGACCGCTCGCCAGTATGGCGCGCAGTTGCTCCAGCCCCGTCAGATCGGGGTCGAGTTCATGCAATAGATTCATTTCATAGCCTTTTTTGTCCGCGAAAAATACGCAAGGCGCGAAAAGCGGGCCGTAGGCGGCGAGACGTTCGAGGTCGGCGACGGTTTGCGCGAAGCCCATGGTATGCAGCCAGCCTAACGGCCCGCCGCGGAACGGCGGGTAGCCCCAGCCAAAAATCGCGCCGACATCGGCGTCCATCGGCGCGCGCAGCACGTTTTCTTGCAGGCAG
>DATETD010000052.1:0-31823 GCA_035283885.1 Rhodocyclaceae bacterium | reverse complement strand
GCGGGCGAGTCCATGCGCCCAATCTGCACCGTGCCAAAGGACGACTTCAAGCCAAGAACGGAGACGCGCTGGAACAAATAACTACCCGCGCCGGTGGAGGCGACATTGGTTCCCGAATTAACGCCGGCTCCCGCCGCAGTGGGAGTTCCCCCTTGCTGCAGCGAACCATTGCTCGATGCCTGACCGTTGTCCAGCAGATACCCTGCCTCCAAAATAAAAAATGCCGACAGGTCGTTGCCGAGTTTTTCATCGCCCTTGAACGTCAAGCGATTGCCGGTCGATTGCCCCGACTGAACGCGGGTCTTGCTGCCGTACCCGGAGTTGCCGACTTCGATGCCGACGTCGGCACGTCCGGAAATCGACACGTTGGATTGAGCGCAAACCGCCCCGGAAAAGCCGGCGATTGCAAGAAAAGCATATTTTTTCATTAGGTCAGACTCCAGTTAATTGACATCAAGATAACTTATAAAAGCATGTAAATATTCAATAACTATAAATATTTCTGCATTGTCGAAATACAACGACGCGATTCTACGCAGCAACTGTTACGGTACTGTTACAGCAACATGAACACCATCGACATAATTGCGCCGCTTGCCGTCAAGCAGCGCGGATTTTACGGGCATATCAATCGCGATCGCGAACGCACGGTTCCGGCGTCGCCGCACTCGTCCAACATCCCGATTGTACTTTGAGCGGTTGAATTTGAACGGTCGAACACCACGACTGAACGGTTGCAGAAAATCCGACTCTACCAAAATGCAGGCTCTCGTCGAACCCAGAAAATTCACTCGGAATCAATCGCCACAAACTTATCCGGCAACGCAATCACCATTTCAAATGCGCGGTATTCGGCGCCGTCGCAATCGTCCAAGAGCCGGATCTCTATCGATCCGTTTTCGCGTTCGAGAAATTTCTTCACGGCGTCCATGCCGACGCCGCGCCCCGACACTTCGCTGAGCTTTTCCGCCGTGGAGAACCCCGCCGCGAAGATCAATTGGGCCACCTCGCGGTCGCTTGAAGGATCGAAGTTGCCGATCAGACCCTGTTCCAGCGCCTTTTGCCGAATGCGCTTCATCGCCAACCCACGCCCATCGTCGCGCAAACTCAGCCACAATCGATTTTCATGCAATTCGAGTTCGAGGTGAATCAGCCCCATCGCCCGTTTGCCCGCCGCCCGCCGCGCGGCGGGCGTCTCTAAACCGTGATCGAGCGCATTGCGCAACAAATGCATAAACACATTCTTCAACAAGCCCGAAATTTGATTGCGAATGATGCGAATATCGCCTTCGTCGATAATAATTTCCGGAATCTCCTTGCCCAGTTCGCGCGCCAACGACGGCAAGGAATCGACCACGCCGGCGATGACATCGGAAAATCGTTCGCTACCGATGCGATTCAACCAGCGGTGCGCCTCGGCGATGGCGTTGCGCATCGCCGCACTATCCTCCTTATCGACCTCGCTTAAGCAGCGCAAGCTGGTTTCGAACGGCTGTTTTTCGACCATCAAATATTTCTCGACATTGCCGCGCCGTCCCGGCCCTTTGCGTCCGAGCTTGACTTCGTTGATATGCGCATATTCCCGCAGCAGCGTGCGCACTTCGTCGAGTTGCGCGCGCAACGCGTCGGGACGCCATACGGTATCGACGTTCTTGCGCAGTTCGTCGTAAGCTTGCTCGGCTTCATGCACCTTATTGGTCAGATGCAGCAGGCCGTAAGTGCGCGCATTGCCTTTGATCGTATGCATATTGCGGAACAATACGGCGACCACCTGTTCGTCCCGGCTGACCGTTTGCGCAATGAGATGTTCGTTTTCGTCGAGGAGACTCTCCGCAGCGGCAACGAATTCATGAAAACTCTCATGCTTCACTGCCAGTATCTGCCCGATGATTTCCAGCTCGCGCTTTTGCAGCGAGGCTTCGGCGGCGAGTTGCCTTAACTCGGTGACATCGCGCACGCAAACCATCAGCTTCTCGACGATATCGTCGTCGTTGCAGATCGGCGACCAGCCCAACTCCAGCGTCTTGACGCGCCCATCGGGCATGGTTTTATGAAATTCGCCGACCAGCAAATGCGCATTGAACTCGAAATTCATGCTGTCCTGCCCGATGCACGAGGCGATCGCGGTTTCGATCTGCGACAAACTGTCGGCGCCGAGATCGGCGCCGCCGAAAATACGCTGCATGAATGCGCCGCCGGCGATATCCTGGGTTTCGAGAATCGCTTCCAAATAAGCGGAATATTCCGAGTGAATCGCTCCGTCTTCGATGACGGTCAGAATCCCCTGCGGCATATTCTGCAACATGCTTCGAATATCCAGAGTTTTTTGCCGCAACAGTTTGTTTTTGCTTTCGAGCGCCGCCGTTCGGTCGGCAACGCGCATTTCCAGCGTATCGCGCATCTGCTTGACCGACTGCGCCATCGAATTGAAGGCGCGCGACAATTGCCCGATTTCGTCGGTGCGCTCGACCTCATCGAGCTGGATATCGAAATCGCCGTCGGCGATCCGGTCGGTCGCCGAAATCAATTGACGCACCGGAAACGCCACATACATAATCCACAGCATGTAAATCACGACGATCAACGCCAGACCGGCCACGAGCAAATTTAAAGTGAGTTGTCGATACAGCGACCATTGACGGCTTTCCAAGGTCGAATCCAGCACGCGGATGTAATCGTCCAGCGTCCGATAAACCGTCGCGATCGGTCCGGGCTGGATGCTTTGACCGCTATCGAGCGTCAGACTTTTCGCATCGACATGAAAGCTGTCCAACATCGCAGCGTCGCGATATGTCATGCCGGCGAAGAAGGCTTGCGGCGTGACATCGAACAGCTTGCTCAATAATTTGAATTGAGTGAACGTATCGATGCTTTCGGCGGCTTGCTTAAAGCTCGCGGTGGTGGCGGCCAAGTTCTGCTTCAGTTCGGGCATGGACGCCAACACCTTATCGTTCAAGGTGTTGCCCGCCGATATCATCGCTGCGGCGCTCATGGCGTTCAAGGATATCAGCAGATTCTTATCGTCGCGCAGCATTTCCTTATTTGCATAAATACCGACGCCGATATCGCGAATTTTCGCCATCTGCTCGATCGCCGTCGGCAGATGGTTCGTCACCAATTGCGCTAAATAGTAGGTGCCGACATAGGGATCGACCGATAAATGGGTCGCATCGGCGACGCGCGAAATCGTTTCGTTGAGGCCCGCCACCAATCGATGGTGACGTTCGAGCGCTTCGGCGGCGCTCAGATGATCGATCTCATGCTGCAATTTATTCCATTCCAATCGCAACGCCATCCAATGCGAATCTTGCGCCCGCTGCGGCAAGCGTTGCCCGAATGCGCGATCGGCAGCGTCCAAGGCCGCGTCGACCGCGCGACCGCGCGACTCGATCAGCGGCCTTAGGCTGCTGCCATATTCTTCGCGGTACTCCGCCGTACCGCTTAGATAGGCGTTCGTCAAACCGCGATGCTGTTGCAAGGGTTCGAGCACATTGCGTAGCGGCTGAATCAGATAAACGCCGGCGCGCTCCAAGCGAGCACGCTCGATTTGCCCCGCCAGACTGAAAAAAAGCTGCATGGTCAGTATCAGAATCGCCACACTAGACACCAAGCCGACAACGCGGATTTTCTTTGCATAGGACAGGCGATCCATCAGATCGACGGCGGGATTGGCCGCAAACATTCGATTCATCGTAGAGGTTGCCGTATTCATCTCGCTGCACTCCTTCAAGTAATAACAGTCGTAATACTAAACGCTCGACGTTGCAGAAATTGAACGGAAATGTTACGGTGCGGTTAATGTTTTGTGACAATAACGAAGTAACTAATTGATAAATATATGTATATTACAAAAACTTTCCAATCGAACCATCCCATCATGGGCTGACGAAGCGCCATTTCCTTAAAATTTGATGCGTAATTACAATCGTAATTACGCATCACCGTCCCGCCGGAACCGACTTTTCACTACGCGCTTTTCGCTCGACGCCGTGCGAAAATTGCCGTATCGGGTATTCTCGGGCGATTTACCGATCATCGCCGACCATGCCGACCTCGAACCTTGCCGCGAATCTTGCCGCGAACCTTGCTGAATTAAACGAACTGGAGCAAATCCTGACCGCCGGAGCGCCCTACCTCGATGCGCGCATCGCCTGCGAAGTCGCCGTCGAAGCACAGCGCTTCCCGGTGTATGTCGTCACTATGGGAAATCCCGACCCCGCCGTTCCCGCCGTCGGCTATTTCGGCGGCATCCACGGACTGGAGCGCATCGGCGCCGCCGTCGTCTTGGCCTACCTGCAAAGCTTGGTCGCCCGACTGCGTTGGGATAGCGCGCTGCATAAACAATTGGAGAGCACGCGCCTGGTTTTCATGCCGATCGTCAATCCTGGCGGGATATGGCGCGGCACGCGCTCCAATCCCAACGGCGTCGACCTGATGCGCAACGCGCCGCTCGAAGCGCTGGAGCGCGTGCCGCCGATGCTCGGCGGTCAGCGCATAGGCCCCGCCCTGCCCTGGTTTCGCGGCGCAAAGGACGCGCCGATGGAGGCCGAAAGCCAAGCCGTTTGCCGCATCGTCGCCGAAGAACTGCTCTCGCACCCATTCAGCCTGGCGGTCGATTGTCATTCGGGATTCGGCGTCCATGACCGCATCTGGTTTCCCTATGCCTACACCGCCGAACCGATCGAACACCTCGCCGAAGCCCATGCGCTGAAAACCATCTACGACGCGGCTTACCATCATCACAATTACATATTCGAACCGCAAAGCCGCCACTACCTGACGCATGGCGATCTATGGGATTTTCTGTATCTGCAATCGCTCAAGCGCGCGGAATCGACCGAGCGCATCTTTTTACCCTTGACGCTGGAAATGGGCTCCTGGCTGTGGATCAGGAAAAACCCACGCCAGCTATTTTCGCGCCTCGGCATCTTCAACCCCTTGATCGACCACCGCCAACAGCGCGTGCTGCGCCGTCATCTGTCATGGCTCGATTTCCTGTTGCACGCCGCCGGCTCGCATCGTCGCTGGCTGCCCAGCGGCGAACAACGCGCGCAACACCGAGACGCCGCGCTGGCGCTGTGGTATCGCGAACCCCATGACTAATTGGATTTTTTTACGCGGACTGATGCGCGACAGCCGACACTGGGGCGACTTCCCCGCCGTATTTCGCCGCGAACACGCCGCAAGCGAACGCTTAAACATCGTGCTCATCGACCTGCCCGGCAACGGCAGCCTGAATCGGATGCAAAGCCCGAGCGATGTCCACAGCATGGTCGAGCATTGCCGCCGCGAACTCGCCGCACGACACATCCAACCGCCCTACACGCTGCTCGCCATGTCGCTCGGCGCGATGGCGACGGTGGCCTGGGCCGAACGCTATCCGCAAGAACTTGCCGCTTGCGTACTCATCAACACCAGCCTGCACCCCTTCAGCCCGTTCCACCAACGGCTGCGCCCCGAAAACTATCCCTCCATCCTGAAGCTGGCGCTGCTCGGCGGCAGCGACGCCGCATGGGAATCGCACATCCTGCACATGACCAGCAATTTGGCGAGCGAACGCGAGCGGCTCGTCGCGCGCTGGAGCGAATGGCGTCGCCAGTTCCCGGTCGCGCGCGCCAACGCCTTGCGCCAACTCTGGGCCGCAAGCCGCTATCGCGCACCGCTGCAAAACCCGCCGCCGCCGATGTTGATCCTCGCCGCCGCCGCCGACCGCCTGGTGTCGCCCGACTGTTCGCGCCGACTCGCCGCGCACTGGCGAACCGATTTCGCCGAACACCCCACCGCCGGTCACGATCTCCCGCTCGACGACGGCCCATGGGTCGCCCAACACGTCCGGCGCTGGCTGCAACGAAGCTGTAACAATCGACCGCGATAATCGCCGCCGGTTCATTGCTACTCTCAATCTCGACTGGAGGTCTTTATGCGTTACGCCATGCTTTTCGTTTCCGCCATCCTACTCAACGCCTGCGCCAACCCAAGCGCTCCCGCCGAAAAAACGCCGACGCCGACAGCCGCCGCGCCCACCGCCGAAAAGAAAGGCCCGCAATGCTATTCGGGCGACGAGAGCAAGTTCTTCGACGTCGGCCAAAAAGCCAGCGTCTCCGGCATCCTCGTCGAATGCACGCCCACCTCCGACGGCAAAGCCGCTCAGTGGAATAAAAGCAAAAGCTGAACCTTAAGCGGCGTATTCAAGACAGAACGTGCAGCAAACCCGAGGACGATCGTCGCCGATCCGTCCCGCCGGCGCCGAGTTTCCTCCGCACCGACGCCGACGGATTTGCCGCGACCGCCTGAGACCGTTATCCACGCAACGGCGGCGTCAAGTACGGCGCTGCGGCGCCGAATTTTTGCTTGCCGGCTTTGATTTCCATCGCGGCGATGGACTGCAAATGCACTTCGTCCGGACCGTCGGCGTAGCGTAGCGCACGCCCCCAAGTCCAGATGTCGGCCAGCGGCGTGTCCGGGCTGATGCCCATGGCGCCGAAGACCTGCATCGCGCGATCGCAGACGGTAGTATGCACGCTGGGAACCACCGCCTTAATCATAGCGATCTCCTTGCGCGCCTCCTTCGCGCCGACCTTGTCGATCATCCACGCCGCCTTGAGCACCAGCAGCCGGGCTTGGTCGATTTCGATGCGCGAGCGGGCGATCCATTCGCCTATCGTGCCGTGCTGGTGCAGGTATTTGCCGAAGGCCTTACGTTCCAGCGCCCGCTCGACCATCAGCTCGAACGCAAGTTCGGTGGCGCCGATGGAGCGCATGCAGTGGTGTATCCGTCCGGGTCCGAGTCGCGCCTGGGCCAGCGCAAAGCCGCTGCCTTCGGCGCCGAGCAGATTGGCGACCGGCACGCGGACGTTGCGGAAGACGATCTCGCAGTGTCCCTCGGGCGAGAAGTGATTCATGATATCGACATTGCGTATAATCTCGATGCCAGGAGTATCGAAAGGCACGAGGATCATGCTTTGCTGCTTATGACTTTCCGCCGAGAGATCGGTCTTGCCCATGACGATGAAAATCCGGCAGTTCGGATGGGCGGCGTTGGTGATGAACCACTTGCGACCGTTGATGACATATTCGTCGCCCTCGCGCTGAATCGACGTGGTGATGTTGGTGGCGTCGGACGAGGACACATCCGGCTCGGTCATCGCAAACGCCGAGCGGATCTCGCCGTTGAGCAAGGGCGTCAGCCATTGCGCCTTTTGCGCCGGTGTGCCGAACATATGCAGCAGCTCCATGTTGCCGGTGTCGGGCGCATTGCAGTTGAATACTTCCGCAGCCCAACCGACGCGGCCCATGATTTCGGCCAGCGGCGCATAGTCCAGATTGCTCAAGCGAAGGCCGGGTTCGTCGTCGTGCAAATGGGGCAGGAACATATTCCATAGCCCTTCGGATTTGGCCAAGGCCTTCAGGTCTTCCATAAACGAGACCGGAAACTGACCGGCATGCACTTCCTCGCGCCACTGGCGAATGCGCGGCACGATGTGCGCATCCATGAAATCGCGCAGCCGACGCCGCAGTTCCTCAACTTTGGGTGAATATGAAAAATCCATTTTATAGCCTCTCCGTCAATAATTAAGCGACACTCGATCGATACATGCTGGCCCACCGCCCGTATCCGAAATCTTCAATGTCGGCAGTTTGACGAAATCGGCTAAATTAGTCCAATGCATATTAATCATACGACTTCATTCGCTTTGCGCATGTATGGCGTCGCACGATGGCGCTGTTGCGGTAATTCCGCAAAAAACAGTTGTCCACGAAAGACACGAAAAGCACGAAAATAATCAATGACATGACGATTTATTGGCGATCGCCCGGTCGCTGAATAGACTCTTAGTCCAAGGTCTTGTTTTTATTCGTGTCTCTCGTGTTTTTCGTGGACAGCGAAACCGCCCTTATCGCGATAGCAGCGGCGTGCGCGTCGCTTGGTTGGCGAGTCGGAATACGCCGACGGTGCGCACCAACTCCTGCGCCTGCTCCTCCAGGCTTTCGGCGGCGGCGGCGGCTTGTTCGACCAAGGCGGCGTTTTGCTGCGTGACCTCGTCCATCTGGCCGACCGCCGTCGCGACCTGCTCTATGCCATCGCCCTGCTCGCCGCTGGCGTTGGCGATTTCGGCGACCAGCGTCGCGACGTGCTGGAAGCTATCGACCACCTGATCCATGGTTTCGCCGGCCTCCTGCACACTGCGCACCCCGCTTTCGACCTTGCCGGTCGATTCGGCGATCAACTGCTTGATCTCGCGCGCAGCGGTGGCGCTACGCTGCGCCAGGCTGCGCACCTCGGTGGCCACCACGGCGAAGCCGCGCCCCTGCTCGCCCGCGCGCGCCGCTTCGACCGCGGCGTTCAAGGCCAGAATATTGGTCTGGAACGCGATGCCGTCGATCGTGCCGATGATGTCTGCAATCTTCAGCGAGCTGTTCTGGATATCGTCCATCGTCTGCACGATGCCTTTAATCATTTCGCCGCCGCGACGGGCGATCCGGTCGGCGTCGCTCGCCAATTGCTTGGCCTGCTGCGCGCTCAGGGAATTTTGTTTGACGGCAGCATTCAACTGCTCCATGCTGGACGCCGTCTGCTCCAACGACGACGCCTGGCTTTCGGTGCGCCGCGACAAATCGTTGTTGCCGCTGGCGATCTCTTGCGCCGCGCCTTCGATGGTGGTCGACGCCTGTTGGATTTTTTGCAGCAAATCGATCAAATGCATCACGGTGGCGTTGATGCCGACGGTGGTGCGACCGAAGACGCCGGGATAATCGCGCTCTATGGTTTGGGTCAAATCGCCATCGGCCAGCGCCGCCGCCACGCGCTGAATATCGCGCAAACCGCCGTCGGTGGTTTTCGACAGCCGGTTGAGCAATTCGCTGAGTGTTTTGGCGTAACCGCGCTTGTTTTCGAGCGCCATTTCGACCGTGAAATCGCCGCGATTGGCCGCCGCATCGACCAAAGCCTCGATTTCGGCAATCAAGGCGGACAAGGCGTCGACCGTGGCGTTGACGCCGTTGCGCGTCTGGCCGAACAAACCCGGATATTCCTGAGTGATTTTCTGCGACAAATCGCCGTTCGCCAGCGCCACGGCGACGCGGTTGATGTCTTTAAGCCCGCCTTCGGTCAGAGTGGACAGTCGATTCAGCGACTCGGCCAAGGTGCGGGCATAACCCGATTTGCCTTGCATCTCCATCTTGACGCCGAAATCGCCGCGAGCGGCGGCGGCGACGATGCGCTCGATTTCGTCGACCACATTTTTCAAGCCATCCTGCATCAATCTCATCGCATACAATAAACTGGAGTCGTCGCCGGACGCAATATCGATCCGCATACCGAGATCGCCGGCGGCAATCGCACGCACGATTTTAGAAGCATAATTCGGCTCGCCGCCCAAGCGGCCCATCACGGATTGGCGTATGGCGAAGAACACGCCTAGCATGGCGGCAAGCGCGACGACGATGATCGCCATTGCTCTATTCATCTCGAACCAAAGACGATCGACCCGCGTTTGCAGCAGGCTGTCGAGCACGGGCGTGGCGCTGTCGAGCATTTGAAAAATAGCATCGACAGCGACGGTGCCTTTGGCAAAATACTCTTGGGGATTGACCGCGATCGAACTGGCGCGCACCAATTCTTTTTTGGTCGCGCTATCGAAAGCCTGTAATGCCGTTATGGCCTCGGACAACGGCGCCTCCAAACGCTGCTTCATCGATGGATTCGAAGCGAATAGCTTGCGCATGCCTTCGCGTAAGTTGCCCGAATGTTCTTCGATCATGCGTAAATTGGTGGCGAGCAGTAAGCCCTCGTCGATCGTAACGACTTTGCGCGTCGCCATCCCCGCCCCGGCGCCGCGCGTCGCCGCGACGATCTCCGCCAATTGCGGCAAGCGCACCGTAATCGCATCCATGGTGTAGAAGGAATCGATCTCCGGATCCAGCGTCAGATTGGAGTTGTCCGCCGCCATCACGATAAACGCGGCGACGCGCTCGATCAAGCGGGTATGCATACTGAAACTATCCGCCGCCGCAAGCTGGCCCGAGCGGCTTTTAAGCACCGCCCATTCCGATTTGATATCGGCCCAGCCGCCCGCCGTGCCGATATCCTTGCCGTACTGCTGGGCGACGACATCGCCGTTGCTCAAGGCGGCCTCGATTTTGGCAGCGGCTTCGCTCGTTTTAGCCGCAGCGGCGGCATTGCCGGAGATCAGCATCTGACTCGCGCCGCGATGCACTTGCAAAGGCTGTAGCAAATCGCGCGCCGGCAAAATCGCTTTGAGCCCAATTTGCTCCTTGACGCTGAACTTGATATTAGCATATTGAACGTCGAGATACAGATACAGCAACACCAGGATCGGCGCCATGAAGGTTGCGCCCAACAGCATGATCTTACGCGAGAAACTCAAACGATCGATAGGTTCGTAAATGCCGGATACGATGAAATTGCTCATGAGTTGTCGATATTTCGTCTAGGGATATAGGGATCAATACGAATGGCGGCTCTCCGTCCCGCCAGCGCCGACTTTTACGCCGCCACCGCGAGTCGCTAGCGATTGTAGTGCAAAAATGCGGCAGGTTTTCCTACAGCGGGTCGATATCGCGGATATACATTTCGGCGTAGATCGAAAAGTCGGCGCTGGCGAGACGGCGCCGCGCCGCCCCGATTACGGTATCCCCAGCACTTTATGCAATTGCACGCTCAAGCGCCATTTTGGATGCGCTTTGCAGTACTCGATCGCCGCGCGCGTATGCGCTTCGCGCTGCGGGCCGTCCAGCGGTTGCAGCAGATAATGCGTAGCGGCGAAGTCGGCGAAGCGCTCGGGCATGGCGTGCGCTTGCGGGAAGACCAATTTCAATTCGTCGGCCTGAAATTGCCGCAATTCGGCGTCGGCTTTGGGGCTGACGCACAGCCAATCGACGCCGGGCGGCGCGGGTACTGTGCCGTTGCTTTCGACCGCGACGGTAAATCCCAACTGCTTGAAGGCGGCGATGGCGGCTTCGTCGAGTTGCAATAGCGGCTCGCCGCCGGTGCACACCACGAATTTATGCGCTTCAGCGTGCGGCCACAGACGGTCGACCGCCTGCGCCAGTTAGTGCGCGGTGGCAAACTTGCCACCGCCTGCGCCATCGACGCCGACAAAATCGGTGTCGCAAAAGTTGCAGACGGCGCGTACGCGGTCGCGCTCCAGGCCAGACCAGAGGTTGCAACCGCTGAAGCGGCAAAACACCGCCGCACGTCCGGCGTTCGCGCCCTCGCCTTGCAGCGTGTAGAAAAGTTCTTTGACGCTATACGTCATATCAAATCGGCAAGGCCGGCCCGAGTTCGCCCCAGCTCAGCACTGCGCCGCAGCCGCGCATTGCGTAGAGATCGATACGATCCAGTTGCGGCAACAGCGGCTGGGCTTGCAGGCGTATCCATTCCGCCAGGCTCGCGACATCGGCGTCGGCCAAGCCCGACAGTTCGTACAGCGGGTGATGATCGAGTCGCTTGAAGATCGGTTCGAATACCTCTTTGACATCGCCGAAATCGACGGTCCAGCCCATCAGCTCATCCAAATCCGCATGCAAATGCAGGCGCAAGGTGTAGGTATGTCCATGAATCGCGCGGCGTTTATCGCCGTGCGGCGCATGGCGCAGCCGCGTCGCGCTATCGAACGTCATTTCCTTCCAGATGCGGTAATGCCGTCCGTCGAAATGCGCGCCGCAACTGGCGGTCTCATACACCGTCACCCAGGACAAGGGCGGCAAGTTGGGCTTCAGCCGTCGCCAGATCCAACAGGCGATGACTTCGCTGGTCGGGTTGTGCAAGCCTGCGATATCGTTGAGGCAGGCGTGATGCAATTCGGCATGCAACGGCGCCCATAAACGATCGAGCGCATCGTAATCCAGACTCAACGCGGCGCTGCCAAGTTCGGTATTCGCATGCACGATGACTTCGAAGCCGTGGCCGTGCATACGACCGCATTTATGCCCCGGCTGCACATGCGGCAATTGATGCGCCGCTTCGAACACATAGCGCCGCCAGACATGCGCATGGTCGCGCCGGTCGAGGTCGACGCCTTGATGGCGCGTACTTTGCACACCGACGCTTTCGATGCCGGGAACATTAATCCTTTGCCGTATCCAGCGCGCCAGATTCTCATCGGTCGGCTGCTCCAGCAGGCGATTGAGTTCGCTGTAGTCCAAGGGGGCGACGACCTGCGCGAGATGGGCGCGCAATTCGTCCATCTCGCCGCCCGGAAAATGGGCCCAATTCGTCGGCAAAGCGCTACGCACTTCGGCGACGAAACTATGGCCATGCATGCCGCGCGCCTTATGCCCTTCGGGCAAGAGGCTCACGCGCCGCGCGGCTTCGAACTCCGCCGCCGCCGCAAAATACAGCGATTTGGCGATCACGACGGGCCTCCGCTCGCCAAGGGATCGAGTGCGCCGGCGGCGGCGAATCCTTTGGCGCGCAGTTGACAGGAATCGCAAGCGCCGCAGGGACAGCCATCCGTCAATGGGTCGTAACAAGAGCTGGTCATGCCGTAGTCGACGCCGAGACGCAAGCCGGCTTGAATGATTTCGGCTTTGGTCAGATGCAGCAGCGGCGTATGGATTTTCATTTTTCCGCCCTGCTCCACTCCGGCGCGCGTCGCCAGATTCGCCATACTTTCGTAGGCGGCGATATATTCCGGGCGGCAATCCGGATAGCCGGAATAATCGAGCGCATTCACGCCGATGAAGATATCGTCGGCGGCGACGGTTTCGGCCAAGGCGAGCGCATAGCTCAGAAAAATCGTATTGCGCGCCGGTACATAGGTGATCGGTATGCCTTGCGCCATTTCGTGCGGATTGCGCCCTTTCGGCACCTCCAGATCGGCGGTCAGGGCCGAGCCGCCGAAAACGCGCAGATCGATGTCGACCACCACATGGCGCTCGACCGCATACGCTTGCGCGATGCGCCGCGCGCAGTCCAATTCATGCCGATGGCGCTGCCCGTAAGCAAAACTCATGCAATACGGGCGATAACCTTCGGCGTGCGCCATCGCCAACACCGTGGTCGAATCCAACCCACCGCTTAACAGTACAACTGCATTATTTGGCATTTTTTCCCGCCGCAGAAGGGGAGGGACTGGGCGGCGGCGATGCAGCCGCCTTCGGTGGGATGCCGGCCTTTTTCTCGGCTTCGCGCGCCTGCTGCACCATTTCTTCCATACTCAATTGCCGCGTCGGCTTTTCGAGCATAAAGCGCGGCACCGGCGGCGGCGCCAACATCTCCTCGGTCACGCCCGGCGGCAAGGCGACCGCTTTGGCCGCCGGTTTCTGCGCGCCGGACTCGGCCATCGCTGCAACGCATCCCACCATGCCGGCGAACGCCAGACCCCAATTGCGAAAACTGCTCCACGTCATGATCGACATACCCCGACTCCTCGTAAAAAATTCATCATTCATCATACAACCATCCACACTCGTCCGCGCCGATCCGTGCCTATTCGCGCCTATCCGTTTCACCAGCGCCGACTTTCGCCCGATTTCATCCTTCGATGCGGCAAGAGAGGCGAATTCTAAGCCGGGTCGGTCGGCTTGCCGCGCGATTCCCGACGAAATGCGCGCCGATTTCATGCTCGGCGCGCAACAAGCGCGCCGATATACGGCATAATCCGGCGACGACGGCGATGTGCCGTCGGCTCGATAAACCTAAGAACCTCTTTTGTCCACGAAAAACACGAAAGACACGAACAAAAACAAACAGTTGCACCGAGAGCCGATTCACCCATCGGGCGATCGCCAAGAAATAGGCATCTCGTTGATTATTTTCGTGCTTTTCGTGCTTTTCGTGGACAACTGCTTTTTTTCAGGATAAAGCGACAACGCCATGGACTACGTTATTCCTCCTCCCGACATTGCCTCCATTCCAGTGATCGGTCGTAGCACGCGCTTCCCGGTGCGCCGCGTGTATTGCGTCGCACGCAACTACGCCGCGCATGCGCGCGAAATGGGTTTCGACCCGCAACGCGACCCGCCCTGCTTCTTCTGCAAACCCGCCGATGCGATCGTGCCGGTCGAGGCCGACGGCGTCGGTCAAATCGCCTATCCGCTCGCCACCGAAAATTACCACCACGAAATCGAATTGGTGATCGCCATCGGGCGCAGCGGCAAAAATATCGCCGTGGAGCGCGCGCTCGATCATGTCTGGGGCTACGCCATCGGTCTGGACATGACGCGCCGTGACCTGCAAACCGCCTTGCGCGCCAAAGGCATGCCGTGGGAACTCGGCAAATCCGCCGACCAATCCGCGCCTATCGGCCCGATCACTCCAGCCACCGATTGCCCGCACATCGCCGACGCCGCGATCTGGCTGAAAGTCGATGAGGCATTGCGCCAGGAAAGCCGCACCGCGCAGATGATCTGGTCCATCGCCGAAGTGGTTTCGTGTCTATCGGCGTATTTCGAACTGCACGCCGGCGACTTGATTTTCAGCGGCACGCCCGAGGGCGTCGCCGCGGTCGAACGCGGCGCGCTGCTGCGCGGCGGCATCGAGGGGCTCGGCGAATTATCGGTGCGCGTCGTCTAAGCGCATAACGACGACGCCGCTACTGACTACCATGATCCTAGAAAAAGCAGTTGTCCACGAAAAGCACGAAAAGAATCAAATACATAACGGCCTTTTGGTACTCACCCGATGGGTGAATGGATTTCAGGTTCAACCTATTGTTTTTGTTCGTGTCTTTCGTGTTTTTCGTGGACAAAAGAGGTTTTTAGGATGATCGATACGGATAACGATTTCGCGCTATTCGTCCCGGAGGAATACGACCCCGCGAGCGATCGCAAACCGGCGTCGTGGAAAATCCTGCTGGTCGACGACGAACCCGACGTGCATTCCTCGCTCAAGTTCGCCTTGCGCCTCGTCGCCGTCGAAAATCGCGAATTGGAACTGATCGACGCCTACTCCGCCGCCGAGGCCAAAACGGTGTTGGAACAGCACCCCGATGTCGCCTTGATACTGCTCGATGTGGTGATGGAACATGCGCATGCGGGCCTGGATCTGGTGCGCCATGTACGCAAGGATCTCGACAATCACACCATCCAAATCATATTGATCACCGGTCAACCCGGTTACGCCTCGCAACGCGATGTGGTCCAGAATTACAAGATCGACGGCTATCGCATCAAATCCGAACTGACGTCGGACAAAATCTTCTTTTCGGTCTACTCCGCACTGCGCACCTATAAGGCCTTGAGCGAACTGGCGAGCGCCAACCGCCGCCTGAGCGAAACTCAATATGCGATCGAATGCGCCGGCATCGCCATTGTGCGCACCGAGGTCGACAACGGCCTGATCCTCTACGCCAACGAGCGCGCCTGCCGGCAACTGGGCTATAACAACGAGGAATTGCTGCAACGTTCGATCTTCGATATCGTCCCGGAATTTTCGTCGACCACCTATCGCACGGTCGTCGACCAGGTGCGCCAACACAGCAGTCTGCAACTCGAAGCCACATGCCGCCGCAAAAACGACGAATTGTACGCCGCCGAAATTTCATTGTATTTCCGCGCCTCGCCGCAACGCAATCGCATCATCGCGCTGATGACCGACATCTCCGCACGCAAAGCTACCGAATTCGCCACGATTCAGGCCAAAAACGCCGCCGAGGCCGCCAACCGCGCCAAAGACGCCTTCCTGGCGAACGTCAGTCACGAGCTGCGCACCCCCTTGAACGCCGTGATCGGTTTGTCGGATCTGGCCTTGCGCATCAGCCGCGAGCCTGCGCTGACCGACTATCTGCATAAAATCGCCACGGCAGGCAAATCGCTGGCCGACATCGTCGACGACTTGCTCGACATCTCGAAGATCGCCGCCGATCGCATGGAATTGAGAAACGTCACGTTCAGCCTGCGCGCGCTGCTGGCGCGCATCATCTCGATCATGACGTGCAAAGCCGAAGAGAAAAATCTGCAACTCATCGAACGTATCGACGCCGATGTCCCGGATATTCTGCAGGGCGATCCTCTACGCATCGAGCAGATTGTGCTTAATCTACTCGGCAACGCCATCAAGTTCACTCACCGTGGTCGTGTCCAACTCCAGGTCGGACTGCACGGCAAGGAAGACGACAAGATCGGTTTGAGCATCGCCATCGAAGACACCGGCATCGGCATGCATCAAGACGACATCGCGCGCCTATTTCAACCGTTTACCCAAGCCGACGTTTCGATGAGCCGCAACTATGGCGGCACCGGCCTGGGACTGGCCATCTGCCGCCGCCTGGTGGATATGATGCAAGGCGAAATTCAAGTCGTCAGCCATTCCAACCAAGGCACGACCTTCCATGTCCTGCTGTGGCTTGCGCCCGGCGAGGCGAAGAATTTATCGCACCCGCCCGCCTGCGCCGAAAATCTGGATTCCCTCCCGGCGCATTATGAAAACACGCGGGTGTTGATCGTCGACGATCAGGCGATCAATCGCGAAATCGTCGGCGAACTGCTCGCCAGCGTCGGCATCCACACCGAGATGGCGCAAAATGGCCAGGAAGCGCTCGATATCCTGCAAAGCAGCGCCGAAAACGCCTTCGATCTGGTGCTGATGGATATTCAAATGCCGAGATTGGACGGGCTCGAAGCCTGCCGCCGTCTACGCCGCCAGGACAGGTTCAAAAAACTGCCCATCGTCGCCATGACGGCTCATACCATGGAACACGAAAAACAACTCGGCTTTGCCGTCGGCATGGACGATCATATCGGCAAACCCTTCGACACCCAAAGCTTCTTTCGCACCATCGCCCAATGGATCGATCGCGCTAAACAGCGCGCCACCGCCCCCTACGCCCTGCCGCCGCGGGTCGCATCCGATATGGAAATCGCCGGAATCGACTACCCGACCGGCCTGAATCGCTTTCTCGGCAACAAGGATCGCTATCACCACTGGCTGGACCGCTTTATCGCCGAAGGCCCGGCCTCCCTGCACAAGATCCGCCAGTTCATCGCCTCGGGACAAAACGAACTGGCGCGCAAAACCGCGCACGCGCTCAAGGGACATGTCGGCATGCTGGGCATGATCGAGCTGCATCCCATCGTCTCCTCCTTGGAAGCCGCACTGAAACACGGCGAAAACCACGAGGAATTCCTCGAACAGTCCGAACGACTCGCTGCGGACTTAAGCCGGGAAATCGGCGAAAAGCTCAAAATATCGTCGGCAACATCGACTTAAACCCAAAAAAAGCAGTTGTCCACGAAATACACGAAAAGCACGAAAAGAATCAAATACATATCGGTCGTTTGATATTCACCCGATGGGTGAATAGATTTTTTGCGCAACCTATCGTTTTTGTTCGTGTCTTTCGTGCTTTTCGTGGACAACAGAGGTTTTTAGGTTAAAGCGTAGCGGCGCACAATCCCGCGGGCTGCAAGGCCGACAAATACGGCGCAATCGTCGTCAACGCATTCCATCCTTCGGTCAAGCGTTTGACCCAGCCCGCGCCGCGCGATATGGCGTCGTCCCAGGCAGCCAGAAAATCGTCCGCGCGCCCGGATTCGAGGAAGTAAGACGCCAGCGCGGCGGCTTGCAGCAAATCCTTCTTCGATTTGGTGCGCTCGCCGACCGGTCGCTCGCCGTATACGATAAGCTTATGCACCGCAAAGCGTTCCGGCGCCGGAAGATTGACGATGCAAGCGCCGCCTTGGCCGAAAACGCAGCCCTGCACCGTGTCCTGCAAGGAAAACTCCATGAATTTGAGCGGTTCGAGCGTCAAATTCAACTCCGGCAACTCAACCATACCGCCGCCGCGATGCTCGCAGGTGACGAAATCGAGACGCAGCTCCGGATCGGATGGATTGCGATACTGCGCGCCGATCTTGCCGTTGAACTGCACGATAGGCAGCAAGCCCAACTCCAGCGACTCCAGCGCGCCGCGCACGTCGATGCGCAAATTCGCAGGCAATGCAAGAGAAATATTTCTACCCGCATGGGCGAAATCGACGTCCATCGTTCTTCCACCATCGATCCAGCGCACTCCCAGCATATTGCCATAGGCGATAAATGCATGCGTGCCGATCAAAACTCCCCCGGCGCGAAACAGACCATAGTCCGCCAAACGTTTGACGATCCGGAAGTGTTTCGGCAACACGCCTGCGCAGCCCAACGCCAGCGCCGCTTTGGCTTGCGGCGCCACGATCTCGCACCGGCTTTGCGCTTCGAATCGTTCGATCAAGCCCTGCACGCGCTCGTTATCCGGCCCGATATAGACCATGCGCCCGATGCCGTCGATATCGCGATAGCCGAAATACCAATAGTCGCGCCCCTTCAGCGTCCGTCGATGGAAGGTCCCCGGCAAACCGGCCAGCGAAGTCTGCATTTCGAGCGACTGCACCTGATCCGCCAGTTCCGCATACGCCGTTTGGGCATTCAGCGATAGTTCGGTAAAGCGCATGGCCATCTCCGGTGAGTTACTATACTTTCCTTCAATTTGTATAGTAACCCAGAGCCAGCTTCACCGCGCCGTGCAGGATCGTCGGTTTATCCCTCGCCACGCAAAAGTCGGCTCTGGCGAGACGGTGCGGCGGTTTTCCGTAAAAGCGTCGGAAACCGCCGCGGCGAATCCGTCCTTAGCCGCCGAACGGGTGGCGCAATACGATGGTTTCTTCGCGATCCGGGCCGGTGGAGATCATATCGACCGGCACGCCGCAGAGGGTTTCGAGGCGTTTTAGATAGTCGCGCGCTTCGACCGGCAGGCCTTCGAGGGTCTTGACGCCGACGGTGCTGCTCGTCCAGCCCGGCATGGTTTCGTAGATCGGTTCGCAGTTGCCCAAATCGTCCGCGCCGACCGGCAGCAAGGAGAGAATACATTCGGCCCGCGACGGCGCGGCGGGATCGACGATGCGATAGCCGGTGCAGATTTTGAGTTCTTCCACGCCGTCGAGCACGTCGAGCTTGGTGATGCACAAGCCCGACACGCCGTTGATCTGGATCGAGCGCTTCAGCGCCGCCGCGTCGAACCAGCCGCAACGCCGCGCGCGGCCCGTGGTCGCGCCGAATTCGCGGCCCTTGGTCGCCATATGACGTCCGACCGGATCCTGCTTATCGACGGCGTCGTACAGCTCGGTCGGAAACGGCCCGCCGCCCACGCGCGTGGTATACGCCTTGGTGATTCCGAGAACATAATGCAGTATTCCGGGTCCGACGCCCGCACCGGCGGAAGCGGTGCCGGCGACGCAGTTCGACGAGGTGACGAAAGGATAGGTGCCGTGATCGATATCGAGCAAGGTGCCTTGCGCGCCTTCGAACAGCAGATTCTCGCCGTTTTGGCCGGCGTCGTATAAGGCGCGCGGCACGTCGGCGATCATGCGCGTCAAACGCGGCGCGATCGCCATCGCATCGTCGAAGACTTGCTGAAAATCCACCGGCGCGACGCCATGGTAATTCTTAAGCACGAAATTATGATATTCAAGCAGTTCGCCGAGCCGGTCGGCAAAACGCTTCGGGCGGGTCAGATCCTGCACGCGCAAGGCGCGACGCGCCACTTTGTCTTCATACGCCGGGCCGATGCCGCGCCCGGTGGTGCCGATCTTGTTGCTGCCGCGCGCGAGTTCGCGCGCGACGTCGATCGCTTGGTGATACGGCAAAATCAGCGGACAGGCTTCGGAAATCTTCAGCCGCGCTTCGGCGTCGATGCCGGCGGCGGCGAGTTCGTCGAGTTCCTTCAACAAGGCTTCGGGCGACAGCACCACGCCGTTGCCGATATAGCAGGTCACGCCGACGCGCAGGATGCCGGACGGCACCAAATGCAATACGGTTTTCTTGCCGCCGATGACGAGCGTATGACCCGCATTATGTCCGCCTTGAAAGCGCACCACGCCTTGCGCATGGTCGGTCAACCAGTCGACGATTTTGCCTTTGCCTTCGTCGCCCCATTGCGTGCCGATCACGACTACATTTCTTGCCATTTCAATTTTCCTCAAGGGATTTAATGATCCATGCGCCATCGTGCGGGAGCAAGGCGCGGTCGCAACCCGCCTCGCGCCAGCTTCCTTCGTGCCCCGGTAGCGCCAACACCACGCGCTCGCCTGCGGCGCGCAAGCGCAACACTTCCGCATGCACCGCATCGTCTTCGGGCCACGGCGCCAAAATCGCGCCTATCGTTGGCCGCTTGGGCAACAGCCGCGCCAAATTGCGCAGATCGATGGAGAAGCCCGTCGCCGGACGCGCGCGTCCATACGCGCGACCGATATCGTCGTAGCGCCCGCCCAAGCCCACCGCCACCGCCCCACTCTGAGCATAAACCGCGAAAACTACGCCACTGTGATAATGGTAACCGCGCAAATCCGCCAGATCGAAACTCAACGGCATGGGCGCGTCTTGCAAGGCGTCGGCTAGGCGACGCAGTTGCTCCAGCGCCGCGAGAATTTCGGGCAAGGGCGGCAACAGGCGCGCCGCACGTTCCAGCACGCGAATATCCCCATACAATTCGGGCAAGGCCAATAAAGCCGAGCGCGTGGGTTCGGCAATACCGGCTGCGGCCACCAATAGGCGCAGCGTCGGCGCGTCCTTGCCTTGCAAAGCGACGAAAAATTCCTGTTCCGCCTCGGCGTCCAGCCCTGCCGCCTTCGCCAGCGCGCGGAACACGCCGACATGACCCAGATCGAGGCGCGGCGCATGCAGATTGCACACGCCGGTCATCAGTTCGCACAGCAGACGGATCGCTTCGATATCGGCTTCGAGTCCGGCGTGGCCATAGACTTCGGCGCCGATCTGGAACGGCTCGCGCGTGGCGTTCACGCCGGCGGGCAAGGTGTGCAGTACGCTGCCGCAATAACACAAACGCGTCACGCCTTGACGGTTGAGCAGATGCGCATCGATGCGCGCTACCTGTGGCGTCATATCGGCGCGCACGCCCATGCTGCGGCCCGAAAGCTGATCGACCAATTTGAAGGTGCGCAGCTCCAGATCGGGCGCGGCGCTGGTCTTCAGCGATTCTTCATACTCCAGCAGCGGAGGAATCACATAGTCGTAGCCATGCAGCAAAAATTCGTCGAGCATCGCGCGACGCAGGGTTTCGATTTGCCGCGCTTCGGGCGGCAATACGTCTTCTATGGATTCGGGCAATAGCCAGCGCCGGTTACTCATCATCTCTCGTAAAACATTCAGTGAAACAAGGTCAATAACACCACGCCCACCAGCATCGAGGACAGCCCGATAAATCGAATCTGTCCGTCCGCCATCTCGGTGACCCGCCGAAACGTTTCGCGCCAAGCGCGCGGCGCAATAAAAGGCACGATGCCTTCGATCACCAGCATCAAGGCCAAGGCCATCAGCAATGTATTTTCCATGCGATCGAAGGCGGGGTTTAACGGCCTTTGGTTCCGTTACCGCTGCCGCTGCTCTTCAAGTATTTGAAGAATTCGGAATTCGGCTCGACCACCATCACATCGCTTTTGGTCTTGAAGCTGCCGCGATAGGCTTCGAGGCTGCGATAAAACGCATAAAACTCGGGATTTTCGCCGAAGGCGCGACCGTACAAAGCCGCGGCTTTGGCGTCGCCCTCGCCCTTGACTTTCTGCGCATCGCGATAGGCTTCGGCGACGATCACTTCGCGCTGCCGATCCGCATCGGCCTTGATTTTTTCGGCCTCCGCGGCGCCCTCGGAACGTAATTCGTTGGCGACGCGCTTACGTTCGGTTTCCATACGCCGATACACCGATTCGGACACTTCGGGCGGCAGATCGACGCGTTTCAAACGCACATCGACGATCTCCACCCCCATCGCGCGCATATCGGCGTCGGCTTTTTTCTGCACTTCGACCATGATGTTGTCGCGCTTGCCCGAGACCACGTCATGCACGGTGCGGCGACCGAATTCTTCGCGCAAGCCCGCATTCACCGTTTGCGACAACCGCGTTCTCGCCACGGCTTCGTCGCCATTGACCGAGATGTAAAACTGTTTGACATCGTGAATCCGCCATTTGACGAAGGAATCGACCAACACCGGTTTCTTTTCCGCCGTGAGGAAACGCTCGGGTTCGGGCGAGTCCAGGGTCAGAATTCGCTTGTCGAACAGGCGAACGTTTTGAATCAGCGGCCATTTGATCGCCAATCCGGGTTCGGAGATCACTTCCTTGATCTCGCCGAGTTGAAAGATGATCGCGAATTGACGCTGATCGACGGTAAAAATCATCGTCGACAGCAGCATTAGAAAGCCGATGACGAACGGCACGATAAACGACAAATTGCGTTGCATCAACGTTCTCCTCGATCGCGCGAACGCAAATTGGGGCGTGCATCCCCCGGCGCGCTACGCTCCATTTGCGGCGGCGAATCCATCGCAGAAGTCGGCGCTGACGGGACGGATGCGCGGGGTGCTATGGCGGTCTCGACCGCATTTTGCGCCGGAAGGGTCGCCACCGCTTGCATCAGCTTGTCCAGCGGCAGATACAACAGATTGCCCGAACCCTTGGCGTCGACCATCACCTTGCTGGTGTTGGCGTACACCTGCTGCACGGTTTCGAGATACATGCGGCTGCGCGTCACTTCGGGCGCCTTGCTGTATTCCGTCAAGATTTGCCGGAAGCGCGACGCATCGCCCTCCGCGGTGACGATCATGCGTTGACGATAACCGTCGGCCTCTTCCTTAAGGCGCGAGGCCGCGCCGCGTGCGCGCGGAATCACGTCGTTGGCGTAGGCCTGGCCTTCGTTCTTATGCCGCTCGCGATCCTGGCCGGCCTTGACCGCATCGTCGAACGCGGCTTGCACCTGCTCGGGCGGCTGCGTGCCCTGCATGCTGACCGAGCGTATTTGTATCCCGGTCTTATAGCGATCCAAAATATCCTGAATCAATTTTTGCGTATTCGCCGCGATCTGGTCGCGCCCTTCGTACAGCACGAAGTCCATCTTGCTCTTGCCGACCACTTCGCGTATCGCCGTCTCGGCCGCCTGCACCACCGCATCGTCGGGATGGCGATTTTCGAACAGATAGGCCTTGGGGTCTTTGAGCAAATATTGCACCGCGAACTGCACGCTGACGATATTCTCGTCGTCGGTCAGCATCAAGGCTTCCTTGAGCACCTTGTTCTTATCCGAACCGCGATAGCCGACTTCGACCGTGCGCACGCCGGTCAGATTGACGATTTCATGACTTTGCACCGGCCACGGCAGACGCCAACGTAAGCCCGGTTCGGTGGTTTCCTTAAAAGCGCCGAATTGCAGCACCACGCCGCGTTGCGAGGCGTCGACAATATAAAAGCCGCTCCCCAGCCACACCGCGGCGACCAAGGCGACAATCAGCCCGACGCCGCCGCCAAACTGACGTGGGGTAAATGAGGGTCGCGAACTGCCGCCGCCATTGCCACCATTATCGCCCCCTTTGCCGCCACGATCCTTGCCGCCCAGCAAACCCGCTAGGCGACCGTTGAAGTCGCGCCACAATTCATCGAGATCGGGAGGCCCCTGATTGCCCCCGCCGCTTTTGCCACCGCCCGGTTTGTTGCCCCAGTCATGGTCGTTCAAAGACATAAGAATTCCAGCGATCACGGTCGTATAAAATTGCAATAGTTGAAAGGGTTATAAAAAAGCCTACGCCGCCATATCCGCACTAAGGGCGTCCGGGGCGTCGGTGTAGCGAATATTCTCGACCATCCCGACCGCGTCGATTCCCGGATCGGACGACGAATCGTCCGTAGAATCAAGCGATTGAGCTTGCCTCGAATGCTTTTGCGCCACTTCCGCCAGCGCTTGCCGCAACCCGGATAAGCCCTCGCCGGTCTTTGCGCTCAGCCAAAGGCGCGAGATGTTACCACAGTCGTCGCGCTCCACTCCGGGGCTGGCCGCCGTCGCATCGATCTTGTTCATCACCACGATTTGCGGAATCTGCGCCGCGCCGATTTCCTGCAACACTCCATCCACCGCCGCAATCTGCCGCTCGCGATCCGCACTCGCCGCATCGACCACATGCAGCAACACATCGGCCAAGGCGGTTTCTTCGAGCGTCGCATGAAATGCGGCGACCAATGCATGCGGCAGATCGCGGATAAAACCCACCGTATCGGACACTACGATAGACCCGGCGATAGACCCAGCGCCTTCGATAAACACGCGACGCGAGGTGGTGTCCAAGGTGGCGAACAACTGGTCGGCGACGTAGGCGCCCGCTTTGGTCAAGGCGTTGAACAGCGTGCTTTTACCGGCATTGGTGTAGCCCACCAAGGACACCGCCAATACTTCGCCGCGCACACGCGCCCGGCGACGCACCTTGCGCTGCCCTTCGTGCTGACGCAGCCGCTCCTTAAGCAGCGCCACGCGCTTGCCGAGCAGACGCCGGTCGGTTTCCAGCTGCTTCTCGCCAGGGCCACGCAAACCGATGCCGCCCTTTTGCCGTTCGAGATGGGTCCAGCCGCGCACCAAGCGTGTCGAAAGGTATTGCAGTTGAGCCAGCTCGACTTGGAGCTTACCTTCGTGACTGCGCGCGCGCAAAGCGAAGATATCCAGAATCAGGCTATTGCGATCCACCACGCGCAGCTTCAATTCGCGTTCGAGATTGCGTTGCTGTCCTGCCGATAGGCTGTGATTGAACACCACCACCGCCGCCTCGTAGAAGCGCGCGATCTCGGCAATCTCGGCCACTTTGCCGCGACCGGCAAACAAGGCCGGATCGGGCCGAGCGCGTTTGCCGACAATCACCGCCAACGGCAGGCCACCGGCGCTACTCACCAACAGCGTAAATTCGGCCAAACGTTCGGCCTCGTCTCCTTCGCCGAAGTCGAGCTGCACCAACACCGCATTTTCGCCGCTCGCGGGACGCTCAAACATCGAAAACAATCGGATCGAGGCGTCGCTCTAACGCAGGCGACCGAGCGCCCCGCCGCCGGCAGGCCAAGCGGGTCAAGAGAGCGTTCAATCGTCGACGTTCTCGTGCGGAATATTGACCGCCCGCACCGGCACCACCGTCGAAATCGCATGTTTGTAGACCATTTGCGTGACGGCGTTCTTCAACAGAATCACATATTGGTCGAAGGACTCGATCTGCCCTTGCAATTTGATGCCATTCACCAGATAAATCGAAACCGCAACATGCTCACGGCGTAATGTGTTCAAAAATGGGTCTTGTAACGATTGCCCTTTATTGCTCATTATTTTTTTCCTTCCCAAGTTAGCAGCCGACGATGCGGCGAATGTATACCATTTCTCGTCGGCGCGCTATACCATTTTTCATATCTTGCGAAAAACCGCCAAAAATCGACTGTACTCTAAACTCCCGCAGACGGCGAAAGCGGGAAACACGCGGCAACGACAGCGACGGCGGCGGCGTTCAGCGTTCGGCCGGTAAATAGTCCGTAACGTTTTCCCACCGCCCCTGCCGTATCTGCGCGACCCGCACGCGGCGATTGGCGAGATGGTCGCTCGGCGACAAACTGAAGTCCGGATTGCCGAAAAAGTCGCGAGTCATATGCGTCTTCTCCAGCGCCTTGGCGACCGCCGCTGCATTCGCCCCCGGCCCCGCCTGCTGCAAGGCGCGCACGAAAATATCCGCGCCGGCATACGCCATCACGCTCCAGGTGTTCGGCTCGACATTGAAGCGCGCCTTGTAGCGTTCGATCCAATCGCGCAAAGCGCGGTTCGCCCCTTCGGCGTAAGGATGGGGCGACAGCACCACGCCATAGATTCCGTCCATCTCGCGTCCGCCGAGCTGATGCAACTGCGCGGTATAACCCGACGCCGTCACCAGCATAGGCGCGTCCCAAGCGATGCGCCGCGCCTCCTTATACGCGCCGATAGTCTCGCGCACCACCGTGCCCAGTACGACGAAATCGCAATTCGCCGCCTTGAGCTTGGCGATCTGCGACGAAAAATCGGTCGCGCCGCGCTTGTACGAGGTCTTCTCGCACCAGCCTAGCTTCATCTCCGCCAATAAACCGTCGATGCCGCGCAGCACCTCATGCCCCATATCGTCGTCCTGATACAGAATGCCGACGCGCTTGGCGCCGAACTGCTGGATCAGATAGCGCGCGGCCGGCGGCACCGAGACGGTATACGACGGACTCATGGCGAATTTCAACGGATGCACCGGCTCATACACCTCTTTCAAGGGCGCGGCCGGAAACAGGTGCAAAACCCCCGCCTCCATAAACAGCGGTAAGGTGCTCATCACCACCGGCGAGCCGAGGTTATGAATCACCGCAAACACCTTATCGCGCTGTATCAGCTTCTGCGCCGCCAGCACCGCCTTTTTCGGATCGTAGGCCGTATCTTCGACGATCAGCTTCAGCCGACGGCCCGCCACCCCGCCTTTGTCGTTCTCTTCGTCGAAACGCATCTGCGTGCCGTTGCGAAAATGCGCACCCAAGGAGGCGATCGGCCCGGAAAGGTCCTGCAAGGAGCCGATCGCCCACTCGCCTGCCGCGTGCGCCGCATAAGCGCACCCCACGAAAAAACTCACGATAAACCCACGAATCAGCAAAGACAGCATCGTTATTTCCTCTATAAGAAACCGACTGTTCGGCGTCGGCGCGCGAATAGTATACCGATAAACCGGGTTTTTCAATAAAAAAGTACGGTTTGCCGGTTTGCAGCGATCCCACCTGCGTCGTTCGCCGCTAAGTTACGGGTATCATTGCGCGATTATCGTTCATCGTTATCGTAAAGGAATCGCTATGCACCCTCTCGCCGGACAGCCTGCCCCCAAATCCATTCTGGTCAATATTCCTGCGCTGGTCAGCGCCTATTACACGGTCAAACCCGACCCGAGCGACCCGCGTTGTCAAGTGAGTTTCGGCACCTCGGGCCATCGCGGCAGCTCCAACCAAGCGACATTCAACGAAGATCATATTCTGGCGATCGCCCAGGCGGTATGCATGTATCGTCAAAAGGCCGGCATCACCGGCCCGATGTATGTCGGCAAAGACACGCACGCTCTGTCGGAACCGGCGCAAATCACCGTACTCGAAGTCCTCGCGGCCAACGGCGTCGAAACGCGCGCTGCCCGCGACGGCGCGTTCACGCCGACGCCGGTGATCTCCCATTCCATCCTCGCCTGGAACCGCGGGCGCAGCGAACAGCTCGCCGACGGCCTAGTGATTACGCCTTCGCATAACCCGCCCGACAACGGCGGCATCAAATACAACCCGCCCAACGGCGGCCCCGCCGATACCGACGTTACCGACTGGGTGGCGCAACACGCCAACGAGTTGTTGAAGAACGGCAACCGCGACGTCAAGCGCATGAGCTGCGCCCTGGCGCGCAAAGCCGCCTGCGTCCATGAATTCGACTTCGTCACCCCCTATGTCGAGAGCCTGCAAGATGTAATCGACATGGATGCGATCCGCAACGCCGGCTTGCGTCTCGGCGCGGACGCGCTCGGCGGCTCGGGTCTGGGCTACTGGCAACCGATCGCCGAACGCTATAACCTCAGCATCGACCTGATCAACGGTCATTACGATCCGACCTTCGGCTTCATGTGCGTCGATAAGGACGGCAAAATTCGTATGGATTGCTCCTCGCCGCAGGCGATGGCGAGCTTGGTCGCGCTCAAAGACCGCTACGACCTCGCCTTCGGCAACGACCCGGATTTCGACCGTCACGGCATCGTCTGCCCCAGCGTCGGCCTGATGAATCCCAACCACTATCTTGCGGTGGCGATTAACTATCTATTCCAGAACCGCAGCCATTGGCGCAAGGACGCGGCGATCGGCAAGACTCTGGTCAGCAGTTCGATGATCGATCGCGTCGGCAAATCGCTAGGCCGCCATGTGGCCGAAGTGCCGGTCGGCTTCAAATGGTTCGTGCCGGGACTGGTGGACGGCTCCTATGGCTTCGGCGGCGAAGAAAGCGCCGGCGCTTCCTTCCTGCGCAAAAACGGCTCGGTCTGGACCACCGACAAGGACGGCATCATCCTCGCCTTGCTCGCCGCCGAGATCACCGCCACGACGCAAAAAGATCCCGGCGCACATTACCGCGAACTGACCGAACGCTTCGGCGCGCCGCTGTACGAACGCATCGACGCCGTCGCCAACGCGGCCCAACGCCAAGCACTCGCCAAGCTCTCGCCGCAACAGGTAAGCACCGACACCCTGGCCGGCGAGCCGATACTCGCCAAGCTCACTCAAGCGCCCGGCAATGGCGCATCGATCGGCGGGCTGAAAGTCATCAGCGAAAACGGCTGGTTCGCCGCACGTCCCTCGGGTACCGAAGACGTGTATAAAATCTATGCCGAAAGCTTCAAGGGGCAGGCGCATCTCCATCTGCTGCAAGCCGAAGCCAAGGAAATCGTCGGCACGGCGCTGGCCGCCGCCGGAGTGTAAAAGTGTAAAACCTCTGCGCGTGGGACGCTCGCACGCGTCGCGAGCCGTCCCGCCAGCACCGAGTTTTAAAACCCGAACCGCACGCCGAAACTCACTAAGCCATAACGCCGGTCGAAACGGCTGGCGGTGAAGCTGTTATATACAAAAGGAATTTCACCCACAAACTGATTGCTCATATATTGCCCGCGCAAAAAGACCGCCGCCTTACTGGCGATCTTGCGCGACACGTCGGCGACAAAAATATGGTTTTTAGTGTAAGGCGTCCCACCTAACGCGATGATCTGATCGTCGACTTTATCGCGATGCAGTTTCTGGTACTGATAGCCACCGCGCACCTGCCAAACCGCATTATGCCATTCAATCATACCTCCAAACTGGGCATACGAAGCGGTGTACGATAGGCGATCAACGACATTCGAATTCGTGGTAACTGAAAACGACTCCAGCGTATATGGGTCGGAACATGATGACGCCAATGTTCCGGACACTAGATTCGGCTCGAAAGCCAATGCATACCGGCAACCCGCAACCGTCATTATTGCGGTAAGATCCTTCACCTTGACTCTACTACTGCCTTTTCCGATAAACGCGGAAATCTCGGTTTGTCGCGTCGGTTTCCAGCTTCCCAGCAAATCGAGTTGCAATTGATGGTCGCTGGGTTCGATCACGTCAATGCTATCCAGTGTAAACCCTTGCAAGGAAGTCGGTGTAGTCTTATTGAGGGTCGACGTCGAATTCACCCACGAACTTGCCCTCAAAGCATAACTCGAACGAGAGTCGCGCGTCCCGAAAAACCGGTATTGCATCGAAACCTGCGCGCTTCGCAACGATTCGTGATCGTCGCGATAAGCGATCTTGCGTTGCCATAGTCCGCCCTCGACCCATAGGTTGTCAAACAACCCTACACCGCCTCGAAGATGCAGACCAGTATAGTCACCAACTGTAGTTCCACCATAAATCGGATCGCTTTCACGAATACGAAACACATCCAAAGTGCTGTTGACTGCATCGTAAGAGATTTCGAACCAGTTATCGCCGGCTCCAGATGGCGAATTAGCCGTCAGCAAAGCATCCAACGGCGCCGCCGTCGCACTTAGCGCAAACCATCCTAAAAAAGCAAAGCCCGTACGCAAGATCATATCGTCGTCCATCGTTAAAGAAAAACGGGAAACGGGCAAAAACGCCCGCTTCCCGTTAGATGTCAGCCCAAAAGGCTTGTACGGTTAATGCTTACTGCACCGTAACGACACCCTTCATCGCTTTGCCGACCGCCGAAGCCGCGCCGGCTTGCACCGAGCCGCTGGCGTAGCTAACCAAGGTCGAATTGGTCGAACTCGTCACATCGGACAGATCGAGACCGCCGATCACCGCCGTAATATTGTACGAACCCTTTTGCGTATCGACTTTCGCCAAGGAGGTGCCAAACTTAGCTAGAGCCGTAGCGATGCCGTTGGTGACCGCGCCCACATTCAACGTGTATGTACCGTTGCTGACGCTAACCAAGTCCGCCGCTGCATTGCTCAACACACCGTTAATCACCTTGCCCGACCCGTCGGTCGCGGAGAACGACAACTTGGCGGTCGTCGGCACGGTGGCCTGAAGCTTACCGTTGCTGTCCAAACTCAGCACCACCCCCTGAACCACCAAGGACAGACGACGCTTGTCGGTCGTCGACGAGGTCGGCGCGATGTCCAAGCCTACCGGCACCACTTTCGTCGTGTTATCACCCAACGGTTTCGTGCCCTGATCCAGCGTGAAACTGACCGTCGACAAACCGCCCAAATAGGAGGCGCTTTCAGTCAAAGTAATCGCATCGAATTGACCGCTATTCGACAGCGTCACCGACTTCGTTCCATTGACCGTTACGTTCTTCGGCGTCACCTTCGACGTCGAAGCAATGGTTACGGGCGGCAATACGGTGGTGTTGTTGATAACGGTAGTGTAAGTGGTATTCGCGGTGGTCACCGTATTCTGAGCGGTGGTCAAGGCCGTACCCGTTAAAGTGCCTGCGGCTACCCCATTGGTGATTACGGTATTCATCGCCGTTTGCGTGGCGGTTTGCATCAGATTCACCGCCGTCGTGCTTACATTGATGCCACCGATCGTGACGGTATTGGTAGTGTTATTCACCGTCGGCGCAAATGCATTATTCACCACATTGATGATAATCGTCGGCTGCAGCAGGATCGTATTTTCGAACGCATTCCGAGTCGCCGACACTACGTTCGACAGAACCAGTCCTTTAGCGTCGTCGCTCGTCACGTTCGCCGCCGACATTACTCTGGAGGCCATAGACATCACGTTAGTCGAGAACGTCGTGGCCGCCGTCTGATCGGCGATCGGGGTAAAGGTCGTCACTTTTGCCGCAAACGCCGCATCTTTCGCCTTTACGTTGTTGTATACCTGCGTCGCCGTCGCCAACGCTTCGGTCAAGGCCGAAACAATCGTTTCGACCCCTGACTTGAAGCCGTTGTTAAGCGCAGCATTTTGCACGTCTTTTAACTTGGCGCCGGTCGTTTCACGGAACTGAGTCAGCATTTCCGTCGTGCTGGCCGCGACGACTGCCGGAGCCATCATCTTACGCATCTCGGAATCCTTCAAGACCTCGAACTGAACGTTGGATGCCTGATCCAGATTAGTCAACTTTTCAGCAATTTTTTCCGACTTCATCGCCGCCTGAACGCTGGCGAAAGTCTTGCCTGTGCCGAAATTGGTATCGGGTATCGCCTTCATTGCCGTGGCGATCGTTTGCGCCTGATCGACAATCGAGGGTGCCGCCATCGCCGCAATAGCGCCGGAATCCACTGTGCTCAAATCGCTCGACGCCTTGAACAGCGAGCTTTTCTGAACGCTGGTGTAGGCGGTCTTAATTGCCGACTCGACGGAGGTTTGAATCGTGCTGGACTTGGTGCTGTCGGTCAAGTCCAGTTTGGTCGTGCCGACTTCTTTGGCGAACCCCGCAACGAGGTTGCTGTACATTGCGACATAATTGCCCTTTTGCGTCGCAGTGCCCGTGTTGATATCGACAGCGTCGAGTTTGGCGGATGCAGCCATCGCCGCCGTCGCCTGACGCAGAATACGCCCGACACCTTCCAAGTTGGTCATGACCGTCTTATTCGCCAACGAAGTGGAGCTTTTAAGATCGACAGTCGCGTCGATTCCCAATTGGGTCTTGAGCGTCGTCTCGGCGGCGGCGAACGACGTCGCGCTGCCGGATTCGACCAAGGATTGCGCCATGGTCGTCAGCGGCGTCACCGTGGTCGAACCGGACGGCGCTTTCATCGAGCCAACGAAGGGCGTGAAATATTTGGCCGCCTCGGTAGCCGAAGTGGCTGCGGTAAGCGCCGTCGCCAGATCGGTTGTCGTGGAAGTAGAAATTAAGGAATCGATGTTATAGCCACCCACGACAGTAACGGCGGAGCCGTTGCCTGTCAGGGTATATGTGCCATCGGATTTGGTGGTGGTCTTCTGAGTGGCGGTCGCGCAACCGTCGTTATTGGTGTCGACACAAACGGTGGCGTAAGCCAAGGCGCCGCCGCCCACAGCCGTGCCGGTTTCGGTCGTCGTCGTACTCG
>DATETD010000051.1:0-2257 GCA_035283885.1 Rhodocyclaceae bacterium | reverse complement strand
TATCTATCCAGCGATGGTGCGCTGCAAACCTTGGTCGCCGACGCCATTGGGCGCGAACTCGACTTCGCCGGACTGGAACAACTGACCCAGCGCGTCACCGATCATCTCAAAGCCAGCGGTTGGCTACTTGCCCGCGCCTACCTGCCGCATCAGGACATTACCGAGGGCGAGATCGAAATCGTGCTGCTTGCCGGACAAGTCGACCCCAGCTATCGCATCGTCAACGGCGGAAAATCCGCGCTGCGCATCGATCCCGCGCTGCTGACCGGCATTGCCAGCCGCGCCCTTCCGCCCGGCAGCGCCGCACGCACCGAAAATCTCGAACGCGCCGTATTGCTGACGAACGATCTGCCGGGCATATCCGCAAAATCCAGCCTGTCTCCCGGATCGCAAGCCGACACCACGCGCATCGACCTGACGATAGACGAAGGCCCGCTATTTTCCGGCAACCTGGCGGTCGATAACTTCGGCAATCGCGATACCGGGCAAATTCAAACCAACGCAACAGGCAACCTCAACGACCCTTTCGGCCAAGGCGACCAAGCGACCGTGCTATTGACTCACGCCGACGGACTGAATCTGTTGCGCGGAGCGTACAACCTGTCAGCCGATACCAACGGTCTTAAGGCGAGCGCGGCGTGGTCAAGCATGGCATACCGCATTATTCGCGGCGTCGGCCTCGCCAGCGGCCTCAAAGGCAGTTCGCAAACCAGCACGCTAAGCCTCGCCTACCCCTTCATCCGGCAACGTTCGCATAACCTGAACGGCAACCTCGCGACGAATCGCAAGGCGCTCAAGGACGAATCCTCAGCCGGGATTCTCAAGGATAAGCGCATCGACAACACGACCATAGCACTCTCCGGCGATGCGAGTCATTCTCTGGGATTCAGCACCTGGAATATCGGCTACACCGGCGGCAATGTCGATCTTGCGCGCATTGCCGTCGACGACGCCGCCGACACCGCCGGCTATCGATCCGCCGGTCGCTACACCAAGCTGAACTACGGCGCAAGCCACACGCAACCGCTGGCAACGGATCTCAGCCTGTTCGTCAATTTCAGCGCGCAAATCGCCGCTAAAAACCTCGACTCTTCGGAAAAATTCTCGCTCGGCGGTTCGAGCGGCGTGCGCGCCTATCCCGGCGGCGAAGCCAGCGGCGATTCCGGGCAAATGCTGAATCTCGAAGCGCGCTATGACGTTCCCAATCCGCTCAACCCCTTGTCCGTACTCGGACGCCTGCAAGTGCAAGCGTTTTACGACACTGGGCGCATCACGCTGCATCGCGACGCCTACGATATCCCGATCCCAACGCACAACGCACAAAACAACTACGCGCTCTCGGGTTGGGGCCTCGCCGCCAGCCTGATGAAAACCGGCAGTCACAACCTCCGCCTAGTTTGGGCCGCCAAGGGCGGCGACAATCCTGGGCGCGCCACCGCCACGGGCTTCGATGGCGATGGCCGTCGTGACGAAAGCCGCGTTTGGCTGCAAGCCACGATCTGGTTTTAGCACATTCAAATCACCCTCGGCTACCGTGACTTCGCTTAAATGCGCGCAAAGTTTGCGCCGAAAATATCTGATTACGCCCGACGAGATGGCTGGGGGTGAGCTTGCCCGACTGCACGTAGCGGCGCAACGTCGGTACCGACACCTCCAGGTACTGCGCCGCTTCCAACGCCGAAAACGGCTCTTGGTGCGTCTCGCCAAACACCTGTTCGTGCGTAAAGTCGTCTTCGTGAAAAGCATTGCTGGCCAGCAAGGAAAAAAACCGCACCCGCTCCACTTGCGGCATTCGTTTCATCTCAATGTAAAGGTCTTCGGCGGTTAAGGCGTGGTTCATGGCGTTGCTCCTAGTGGCTTCTCCTGCCGCAAATACAATTTCAGTTCGTCGTAGAAGTTCTCGTGAGACCCCACTTGATAGAAGTCGATGCTCAGAAATTCCACAAACACATTCTCGGTGTGTAGTCGGTAAGCCATCAGGTACACCTGCCGGTTGAAGCGAAACTTGTGAACCCGAATGCCAGCCAGATCACCCACCTTGATCTCACCCACTTCCGGCGTCGCGCACACCACATCCACTTCGTCCTCGATCGCCAGGCGCAATGGCTTATGAGCCTTCTTGATGTATTGGGCGAACGGACGTTTGAAGTTGGTTTGCATGATTCGATAATACACAATTATTGATTCTATTTCAAACCAAAGGATAATCGACACTCGCCGCCACGGGCTTCGATGGCGATGGCCGTCGTGACGAAAG
>DATETD010000050.1:0-3137 GCA_035283885.1 Rhodocyclaceae bacterium | reverse complement strand
GGGCGGAATCGGCGGGGGAAAATCGGGGCGCCCGCTTTTGCGTCGAATTGCCGCTGCCCGCCGAAACGACATGAGGACGCCATGACACCCCATCGCCGCTTTGCTCTCGCACTTCCGTTGCAACGCTCGCTCATCCTGGCGTCGATCGTCTTTCTGCTTTCGTTCGTCTTGGCGATGGCGCTGATTTGGCAATTGGAACGTTATCGACGCCAGGAAACGCGCGCCGCCGCTGCGACTCTGGCGGCGGAACGCGCCTACGCTATACAGATGAATATCGACCACGCATTATCCGCCACCTATGCGCTGGCGGCCATGGTGCGTCAAGGCAAGGGCGAGTTGCCCGACTTCGCCGCCACCGCCGCACAAATGTTGCCTTTTTATCCCGGCGCTTCGGCTTTGGCCTTGGCGCCCAATGGCGTCGTCACGCAAATCGTGCCGTTGGCAGGCAACGAGAAAGCCATCGGTCACAACCTGACGAAAGACCCTGCTCGCGATAAAGAAACATTTTTGGCGCGCGATACCGGTAAGCTGACATTGGCCGGCCCATTTACTCTGGTTCAAGGCGGCATGGCCGCTGCCGGACGTTTGCCGGTCTATCTGGAGGACGATCATGGGGGGAGCTCGTTTTGGGGACTGATTTCCGTCCTGATTCGCTTTCCCGACGCACTCAGCGCCGCGCAACTGCCGCGACTGGCCGAGCATGGCTTCGATTACGAACTCTGGCGCGTCCATCCCGACAGCGGCAAAAAACAGACGATCGCCGCCTCGAACACCTCGACGCTGCCGCTACGCGATCCCGTCGAACAAACTTTGCAAGTCCCCAACGCCACCTGGACGCTAAGTATTTACCCGCGCGCCGGCTGGAGCAATCGTCCCTTAGCGGCGACCGGAATCGCCCTTGGCCTACTCTTCAGCCTATTGATGGCCTGGCTGGCGAAATTGTTGAGCGAAGCTCGCTCGCATGAATTGCAACTCGAATCCAAAGTCGCCCAACGCACCGCCGATTTACAACGCTTTGCCGAAATCTCCGCCCATCACTTGCAAGAACCCACCCGCCGTATCGCCAATTATGTCGGATTATTGCAAAAGCAACTCTGCGATGCCCCTGCCGCAACGGGCGACACAGCGGGCGATGCCTCCGAAACGCAAATTTCGCTGGAATTCATTGCCGAACAGACGCGCTACCTGCAAACTCTGCTGCGCGACATCGAGCTTTTCCTGTCGGCCGATCAGCCGCGCGACACGATAACCGCAGTCGACGCCAACAAGGTCGTCGATCGCGTGCAGGCGCGTATGTCGGAAGTCATCGCCCGCTGCAACGCAACGCTCTCTATCGGTCGCTTGCCGTCTGCACTGATCGACGCTCCGCGTTTGAACGACATTTTCAGCATCGCTTTGGATAACGCTTTGCAGCACGGCGCTATCGAAAGTCGGCTCTGGCGAGACGGATCGTCGGCAACGGACTCGCTCATGCATTCGCTGCATATCGACGTCAGTGGCGAGCGATTGAGCCATCGAGTGCGCTACCGTATCGCCGACAATGGAGTTGGCGTCGAAGCCGAATACTTCGAGCGCGTGTTTCGCGTATTCGAACGACTCTCGTCGAGCAGCGATGGCACCGGCATCGGACTGGCGATTCTGCGCCGCATCGCCGAAAGCAGCGGCGGTCGCGCCTGGATCGAAAAAGCATCGATCGGCGGTTGCTGCGTGGTGGTCGAATTGCCTGCGGGAGCAGTCACATGATCGCGTTGCTCTCGCTGAGCTACATCGATCGGCAAGCGTGTTATTTGCATCGTTTGCTTCACGTTTCGACGATGTGTTTTCCATCGTCCTGGAAAATGCTTTGCAACATGCCGCATCGAAAAGTCGGCGCCGGCGAGACGGCGATACCGCAGAAGAAACCGCGGAGCGAACCGCGCCGACGCTTAAGGTTCATATTGTGGGCCGACGCAGGGGAAATCGAGTACGCTACAGTCTCGGCGACAATGGCCCCGGCGGCGGATGCCGCATTATGATCGATTTACCCGAAAAGAATATCGAGTGATGAATGTGACTCAACCCTTTACGATTCTACTGGTCGAAGACGAAGCGGCCGATGCGCATTTGGTGAAAGCTGCGTTACGCGAACATCGTGTTCTGGCGGATTTGCAACGCGTCGCCGACGGTCGCGAGGCGATGGACTTTCTGTCGCACAAAGGCGAGCGTTTCGCCGATGCCCCCCGCCCGGATTTGATACTGCTCGACCTCAATATGCCGCGTATGGACGGGCGCGAATTCCTCGCGACCGTCAAAGCCAACGCCATTTTTCGCGATATCCCGGTGGTGGTGCTGACCACCTCGGAAGCCGAACGCGATGTCATCGCCGCGTACAACCTCGGGGCGGCGGGTTACGTCTCCAAGC
This sequence comes from Rhodocyclaceae bacterium, assembly GCA_035283885.1. Classification (GTDB taxonomy): domain Bacteria; phylum Pseudomonadota; class Gammaproteobacteria; order Burkholderiales; family Rhodocyclaceae; genus DATETD01. The sequence goes on along the minus strand of DATETD010000050.1, from coordinate 736 downwards.
CTTTGGATGTCAAACAGTTCATGGACAGCATCCGCCAACTCGGCGACTACTGGATTACGCTGGTGCGTCTGCCTGGACACGATAGGAAATATCCATGACTGCCGAGCACGCTTTGCGGTTGCTGCTGATCGAGGATGAACCCGGCGATAGCCGCCTGATGCAGTTGGCGCTGAAAAAGAATGGCTTCGACAACGAGCTGCATATCGTCGGCGACGGCGTCGAGGCGATGCGCTTCCTGCAACGAGAAGGCGAGCGTTTCCGTCACGCCATCCGCCCCGATCTGATACTGCTGGATATCAAAATGCCGGGACAAAGCGGCTTGGAGTTTTTGCAGGATATCAAACGACAACCGGCATTGCGCAGCATCCCGGCGATCGTCATCACCACGTCGATGCTGGAAGCGGACGTGCAAGCCGCCTATCGTCTAGGCGCCGCCGGTTATATCCTCAAACCCAACGATTTGACCGACTTCATCCAGGCCATTGCGCGCATGGGCCACTACTGGTTCAAGCTAGTGCGCCTACCGAAAAACGCCAATGACTGACGAATGACCGATCTGTCATCCCCAACCGCCCCAATCCGTCGCGTCCCGTGCGCACCGCTCGTGTGGGCGGCGCTGATTGTCGGCGGTTTGGCGGGCAACTACTTCAGAACGCCGCTGATTTTCGGCATCGAGTTTTTGTTCGGCAGCATTTTCGCCATGCTGGCCTTGCAATGGTGCGGTGCGTTGCGTGGC
>DATETD010000049.1:0-4848 GCA_035283885.1 Rhodocyclaceae bacterium | reverse complement strand
GACGGAACCCGGCAGCTTTACATCGTGCGCATAATTCAGCCCCAGCCAATTGGTTTCCCAGGCGCCGAAGAGTTGCTTTCTCACCTGCACCACCGTCTCGTCGTCCAGCGTCAGCCCCGGCTGCTCTTCGAGCACGACTTTACGCACATCCGCCGGATCGACCGGAACCCAACCATGACTTGCAAGCCAGACTTCGGCGCGGCAGTGTTGCGCCTTGGAGATATCGCCGCTCTTGCCTAAGCTCTTGTAGCCGAACTTCGAATCGGCAACGCGAATACCATAAATATCGCGCGCCGGCAGACCGACCGCACGCGCCAGCCCGACATACAGCGCATTCAAATCGGCGCATTTGCCCGAGAGATTGCCCGACTCCAGCATGCCGCGGATATCGCCGGTGCCGCAGCCCTTGGTCTTGGGATTGCGCGCGGTGTTATCCACCACCCAATCGTAAATCGCCTGGGCGCGCGCCAGATCGGTCTTTGCGCCCCGCACGATGTCCAACGCGGTCTTTTTGACGATGCCGTCGGTCGGCAGCATCTCGGTGGCGCGGGTATACAACGCATGGCCGGCCCTATCGAGTGGCGCGACTTTAAGCGGCTGCGATAAATCGACCGCCCGGTCGCGCGTCGCGAAACGACTCGTCACCTCGAGGTTCGGCGCGGCGACGCCAGCGTCCCACTGCGCCGCCAGCATCTGTGCGCCATAGATCGGCTCCTGCTGCGCCTGCATGATTTCAGCATTACCTCGCCATAAATTGCCCATCGGCTTGATCCAGCCCGGCTCGAACACCGACGGCAAGGGTAGCCACACGCGCGTGGCGCTCTCGGTCGCCGGCAAATCGACGCGAACGGTGACTTCGAACACGCGCCAGCCGGCGGCGGGCGTAGGCCGAAAGCCGCCGCCGCCGGAAAAAGCCAGATGCGGCGCGACGAAAGCGGAAGAAGCCAAGGCGGCGGTTGTAATGAAACGGCGACGATCCATACGATCTCCTATGAGTTCAATCTATTTCAATAGTGCGCGCACATGTCGATCGATGATTTTCGCATCCCAATCGACCACCCCGCGCGCGCGTAAAACAATGCGATGGCGACGATCCAACACCACGGTGGTCGGCAGCATGCGCGCCTCCCAGGCGCGACTGACGGCCTGATCGCGATCATGCACCACCGGCAACTCCGGCAACTCGCCGGCGGTTTCCCAGATGAGATCCGCCGCGCGCTTATCGTTATCGGCCACGGCGACGGTCAACACCCCCAAACCCTGCGAGCGATAGCGTTGCGCCAAGCGATGCAGCGCAGGCATCTCCTCGCGACACGGTTCGCACCAGGAAGCCCAGAAGTTGATCAGCACCGGACGATGCTTGAACGGCGCCAGCGCAGCGGCTAGACTCGCGGCGGACGCCGTCGGCAAGGATTGCGGACGCACGCGCTCCAAGTCCGCGGCTCCGGCCAGACTCCGGGCCGCGAACAAAACCAGGAAACATACGCCGAATACGCATTTCCAGGCAGCGCAAGCGCGCACGGACATCCCATCGCGATCTAGCTCCAACGAAATTTCCCGTCGAAATTCATCTTCTGCAACAAGGCTCTAGCCTCGGCGATCTCCCGCGCATCCACCGCGCCGAGATCGAGGCGATATTCGTAACGGTTCGAGCGCAACACCAGCGTTCCGACGCCCCATTGCAGCGAGCGCAGCATCTCGGGCGGCTGCGAGCAATCCTCGCGCGGCGACACGCACACGCCGCGCTCTTCTTCGGGCGACAGCGACTCGTATTTCGGCGTGCGCATCAGCGTCAAATAATTGCCGCTGTGTTCGCCCAGCGCGAACGAGACGACCAGATCGTCGCCGTCCTGCACCGAAATATGCGGAACATATTCAACCATGACTATTACCTAAACCGCGTCAGCCCGGCGGCGCGTAGCAGCTCCTTGGCCATCGCCAGCGACAAGCCCCACAGCCGTGCGCCACCGACATCGATCGCCGGCGCCTTCAACGGCACGCCGGCGATGCGCCAAATGACGGTGCGCCGCCGCTCGGGCGCCAGCAGATGCGATAAGGGCGCCCACCACAAACGCGCCGCCTCGGCGCTGGGCTGCAAGGATACGGCGCGATCGGCGCGATAGACATACGGCGAGATCACCATCGGCAATGGGCGCGCATGTTCGCGCGTCAGCCGGTCGGATAGACGACCGATCGGCGTCAATTGGCCCAAGGGCGCGAACCCGGTTTCCTCATGCAATTCGCGCAAGGCGGCGGCGCGCGTATCGACGTCGTGACGATTCACCCGCCCGCCCGGAAACGACACATGACCCGACCAGGGATCGCCTAAGCGTTCGGTGCGCCGCATCATCAGTAAAGCCGGCGCTATGGCTTCGCCGTCGGGGCCATGTTCGGCCAGCAATAGCACGACGCCGCAGCGCCTGACCCAACGACGTCCGGGCATGCGACGCGGGCGGTAAGTCTGCAAGCGCGAGGCAAGCGTATCGATGGAAATCAAAAGTAGGCTCCGCCGGAGGATGGTTCGAATGTCGAAGCGTCGATTTTAGCCAAGTTGTCGGCGCCTTGGCCGCCGAGCGACGCCATCAGCGCCGCCCTATCCGCCCTATCCGTCTCGTCAGCGCCGACTTTTAAACCCCAATGCGGCTCGTAATCCACCGCCGTCAAATATAAACCGTTCGCCGCAAACGTCGGCGCGGCCAGCGTGCGGTTGCGCGCCGCCAGCAGTTCGCCGATCCACTCGGGCGGATAACGTCCCGCGCCGACATACACCAGCGAACCGACCAAGTTGCGCACCATATGATGCAAAAATGCATTCGCAGCGAATTCGAACGTCAGCACCGCGCCGTGCCGCCGCACCTCGGCTTGGCGCAGCGTTTTGATCGGCGATTTGGCTTGGCACTCCGCCGCACGAAACGCGGAAAAATCGTGCTCGCCGAGCAGCAGCGCCGCCGCCGCCGCCATCTTTTCGACATCGAGCGGACGATGGAACCAGCCGACCCGACCCGCGAGCAAACCGGGCCGTTCGGGGCGATTGAGCAAGAGATAGCGATAGCGCCGACCGCAGGCGGAAAAACGCGCATGAAACTCGTCTGGCATGCGCTGCGCCCAACGCACGGCGATGGTCGGCGGCAAATGGGCATTGACGCCGCGCACCCAGGCGCTATCGGGCCGTTCGACCGGGGCATCGAAATGCACCACCTGCGCCAAGGCATGCACGCCCGCATCGGTGCGCCCCGCGCAGGCGACGCGCAACGGCTTGGCAACAGCGGCAACGCGGGCCAGCGCGCTTTCGAGCGCGTCCTGCACCGCACCGCCGCCGACTTGCGATTGCCAGCCGCAGTAAGCGGCCCCGTCGTATTCCAATCCCAGCGCAATTCTCATAACAGCATCGATGCTATCGCCAATAATCCCGCCCCGCCGCACAGCGCATAATCCCGCCATGACAACGCATAGACGGGCAAACTCAGCGTATCGGCCACCGGCTCGCACGCCGCTTCGCCGATCAATAGGCGATCCAACTGCGCATCGCCGCATAAAGGCTGACCGCGCACGCCCTCGACTTCCTGCAAGGTGAGCATCAGACGCACAGCCAAGGTATCGTGCGGTCCATGCAGCCAACGCAAGGGCGTCAGCAAGCCGCGTAGGCCGACCACCAATTGCAGCGCATCGAGCCGCGTCGAAATCAGCGCCAGAGTGGACAAAGCCAACAGCAGGCGCAGGATATGGTCGGCGGCCAAGTGCAAACCTTCGCGACTCATGCCGATCGCCAGTAAAGCCTCTTGATCCGGCGTCGTCGCCGGCGTCATCCACGAGAAAGTTATCGCCACCGTCAGCAACAACCAGCGACTGCGACGCAACAACACATGCCACAAGGATTCAGCCCGGAGTCGCGCCGCGATAACGAATCCGATGCAGGGCGCAACCAACTGCGCGCCGCTCAACGCGCTGGCGGCGACCAGCAACGCCAGCCAGCAAAACAGAATGCCGGCTGGATGCAATGACGTTTGACCGGAGATCGGCTCCCCCGTTATAACTTAGCCAGTCGCGAGCGAGCGATTTCCTTTTGCCCCGGACTGCCTTCGGCCAGCGCTTCCTGATACAAATCGCGCGCACCGTCGCGGTCGCCCATTTCTTCATACGCCTGCGCCAATTCCAACTTGGTCGTCACCTCGGGATTGTCGGGGATAGGACCGGCAGGCGCGGCCTTAGCCGACTTAGGTTCGGGCTTAGGTTCGGATTGAGGTTCCGACTGGGGCGCAGCTTCGTCCAGCGGCATATCGAGTTCGAGGCTAATCGAGCCCAGATCGAAATCCGGCACAGCAGGCGTTTTGACGGCGGCTTGAACGTCGGGCATATCGAGCGGCATATCGAGCGAAAGATCCAAGGCGTCCTCGGTGACAGGCGGCGCTTCGATGGGAGCATCGATCTCCATTGCCGGCAACGACGGCGTTTCGGCGGCGGCATCGCCCAGATCGATATCGAAATCGAGGCTGGCAAAGTCGTCGGCGCTCGCCTTGGCCGCTGGGGCCGCTGGGGCGGCTGGAGCGGCGGGCGCCGCCGGTACAGGCACACTCGGCGTTTGCGGCTCATCCAACGACAAAGCAATATCCAAGCCGGCATCCTCGGTTTTTGCCGGCAGCGGCATTTCGAGGTCGAAGTCGATATCCAGCGATTCGGATTCGACCTTGGGAGCGGGCGCCGCCTCGGCCTCGCCCAGATCCAGATCGAAGTCCAAGCTCGCCGTTCCTACGTCTTCCGGCAAGACCTTGGGCTCTTCCACTGCCGCTGCCGCCGCGGCCATTTGGCTGCTTGACAGAATCATGGTAGCGCCGAAATCCGGCGGCGGCG
>DATETD010000048.1:0-2901 GCA_035283885.1 Rhodocyclaceae bacterium | reverse complement strand
CGAAGGCTTGGTGTGCGCGCAGATGCAATCCAAGCAGGGCAGCGCGGATGAGGCCGATACGCCGCGCGTCGTCGCGGCGGCCGGGCATTATCGACCGATGATCGATCAGCCCTTATCCGCCGTGAGCGAAGCCCGCATCCGCGATGCCCTGGTGTCCTGTTTCGCCCATCGGCATTCGCAATTCTTGCAGGGGGCGACGGCGATCTTTTTCGGTAGTGCGACCGGCAACGATATGGCGGTGTTTCTCGATATCGACCAACCGCTGGACGATATCAACCAGCGCTTGCTGGAGGTGTTTTGCAGCAATATCTCGGCCTGTTTCGACAATGTGCGGTTATTTCAGCAATTGAACGCTTCGGCCTACTACGACATGCTGTGCGCTATGCCCAATCGCGTCGCGCTGGTGGGCGCGATCGATCAGCTCCGCGCCGAAGGACTGGCGCCCGGCAAGATGGTGACGGTGGTCGACATCGATCAGTTTTCCGAGGCGAATCATGCGTTCGGCCATGCCTATGGCGATCGTTTGCTGAAAGTTTTCGCGCAACGACTGCTGGATCGTTTCGGCGGACGCGCCATCGCCGCGCGCTTGGGCGGCGACACTTTCGCATTATTGGGCAAGGAAAGCGACGTGACGCCCCATCAGGTGGCGCTGGCCTTGCGCGAACCCTTGATACTGGATGCTCATGAAGTGACGGTGGGCGTGACCTTGGGTCTGTTGCGCCTCGAAGACACCGAGGGCGACGGCAGTTCCGCCTTGACCGACGCCACCATCGCCTTGCAGGCGGCCAAGGCGAACGGACGCGGACAGTACTGTTATTTCTCGCTAAGCATGGTCAACGAAATCCGCGAGCGCGTGCGTCTGCTCGACGCTTTGCGCAACGCCGTCGATTGCGAGCGGCTGACTGTCGTGTATCAACCGCAATTCGAATTGAGTACGCGGCGCACCGTGGGCGTGGAGGCGCTATTGCGCTGGCGCACCGATACTGGCGAATATGTCGCGCCGGATCGTTTTATTCCATTGGCCGAACATTCGGGCCTGATCGTAGGCCTAGGCGAATGGGTGTTGCGCTCGGCCTGCCTCGAAGCCTGTCGTCTGGCGCACGAAGGATTCCCACTACGCATGGCGGTGAATCTCTCGGTGGTGCAGTTCCGCGATGCGCGCTTTCTTTCCATGCTGGATGCGGCGCTGGCCGACACCGCGATCGATCCCAAGATGCTGGAACTCGAAATCACCGAGTCGATGGCGATGAAAGATACCGATTTCATGACCAGCCAGGTACGGCAGCTCAAGAAGCGCGGCATTGCCGTGGCGATCGACGATTTCGGCACCGGTTTTTCTTCACTGGCTTATTTGGAGCAGTTGCCGGTCGACCGGCTCAAGATCGATAAGGCCTTCGTCGCGCGCTTGACGGCGGAAAACTACCCGAACTCGATCGCCGCCACCGTCACCCAATTGGCGCGCCATCTGGGCTTGTCGGTGATCGCCGAAGGCGTCGAAACCGAAGCGCAGTACGCCTGGTTAAGCGAAATGGGCGTGCACGAAGGCCAAGGCTGGCTGATCGGCAAAGGCATGCCGGCGGCGGAACTGCGCGCCTGGCTGAAGACGCAGCCGGCGCAGTTGGGATAGAAAAGTCGGCGCTGGCGAGACGGATCGGCGCGTTACGAAGAATGAGCGCGCACGTTGGAGCGTTTATCCTTGAAAAAGCAGTTGTCCACGAAAGGCACGAAAAGCACGAAAATAATCGAAGACATGCTTGCCTTTTGGCTTTCACCCGTTGGGTGAATAAGTTCTCGATGCAACCGATTGTTTTTGTTCGTGTCTTTCGTGTTTTTCGTGGACAACAGAGGTTTTTAGATTATAGCGAATGCGGTGAATGCATTTTTATGAGGTGATGCTATGGCGATGCTGACAGTACGCAATTTGCCCGATGATGTGCATCGTGCGTTACGGGTGCAGGCCGCTCAACATGGGCGCAGCACCGAAGCCGAAGTCCGCGAGATTCTGGCAGCCGCAGTCAAGCCAGAAACGCGCGTTCGCTTGGGTGAAGCCCTTGCGGCACTGGGCCATAAGGTCGGCCTGACAAACAAGGATTTCGAGGCCTTTCAGCAAGCGAGAGACACAACGCCGGCCGAGCCGCCGAGGTTTGAATGATCGTTCTCGATACCAACGTCGTTTCCGAGGCGATGAAACCCGAACCGCACCCGGTCGTGCGGACGTGGCTGAACGATCAAGCAGCCGAAACGCTGTATCTGTCCAGCGTGACATTGGCCGAGTTGCTGTTTGGCATCGGCGCACTCCCGACCGGCAAGCGCAAGGACATGTTGGCGCAGACCCTTGATGGTTTGATGGGACTATTCAGGGATCGAGTGCTCCCATTCGACATCAATGCCGCACGGCATTATGCCGAGTTGGCCGTGACGGCCAGGGCCGCCGGACGAGGATTTCCAACACCTGACGGCTACATTGCCGCAATCGCCGCCTCGCGCGGGTTTATCGTGGCGTCACGCGACACAGCCCCTTATGAAGCCGCCAGCGTCAAGGTCATCAATCCGTGGGAAACGTAGAGGAGTCCAGCAAAAACAAGCCTCGCATCATACTCCATCCGTCGCGCCGGCGCCGACTTTCATGCGCCGTCACTTGATTGCATAATGAATATTTCGCCGGCTTTTATCGTATTCGAAGATTGTGGCGGAGTACGGACTGGAAAAGTCGGCGCTGGCGAGACGGATCGGCGCCTTACAAAGAATGAGCGCGGTCGATCCAAGTCGCTGCCGCTGGGCGGGGCGGCGCATGATCGGCGCTGGACGACGTCACGACGGGGAACTCGACCCAGAACACGCTGCCTTGCCGCTCTATGCTGTCGAAACCGATGGCGCCGCCCATCGCTTTGACGATGTTCT
>DATETD010000047.1:0-5686 GCA_035283885.1 Rhodocyclaceae bacterium | reverse complement strand
CCGCTGATCGCTTGCGGCGTCAAATGCAACTGCTCGGCGGCGCGGGCGATGCTGCCGGTTTTTGCGACCATCCAGAAATAGCGCAAGTGCTTGAAATTGAGTGCAGCCATGGGTGTCCTTTACAAAATGGCGATGCCGTCGAGCCGTCTCGTCAGCGCCGACTTTGCGGTAACTCATCGATTTTATCGATGTATCTGCTCATTATATTCGAATTGTCGGATGAATCCGTGTGCCGTAGCATCCGCTCCGTCTTCAACTGTAAAGGAGTCAGTTTCATGCGTATCGATATTCAGGCACGAGGATTCGATTTGACCGACGGCTTGCGCGAGCATACCGAACGGCGCTTGCGCTTCGCTCTCGGTTGGGCGGTACACGATGTGCGCAAGATCGTTGTGCGCCTATCCGATGTCAATGGGCCGCGCGGCGGCAACGATAAGCGATGCTGCGTCCAGATCCCGATCTCGGCGGGGCAGCCGGTGCTGATCGAAGATACCGCGTCCGATCTGTATGTCGCGATCGATCGGGCGATCGAGCGAGCGGGGCAGGCGGTGGCGCGCCGTTTGAAGCGGCTGCATAAGCCGCGTCACGAACGCATGGCGGCAGCTAACGAGCTGTCGATCGAGTCGGACGTGGCGTGAATTGCATCGGTCGATGCGGGGCGTTTTTTTCGAGTCAATTTTTTAAAGGAGAGTAGCAATGAAAAATATTGTGGCAGCAATTTTCGCCGCCGTGATCGGTCTTGGCGCGATGGTTCAAGATGTCGAAGCCAAGCGCCTGGGGGGAGGGCAATCCTCAGGTGTCAGTCGCGATTCGTCGGTAATGAAGCGCGAGGCCGCCCCCGCAAAACCCGCAGCGCCGGCGCAAGCGGGCGCAGCGGCGGCCACGCCGCCGCAATCCGGCATGAGTCGTTGGCTCGGCCCTTTGGCCGGACTGGCGGCGGGGATCGGTTTGGCGGCGATGTTGTCGCATTTCGGCCTGGGCGAGGGGATGGCGAATATCCTGATGATTTTGGCGATCGTGGGGATCGCGGTATTCGCCATCCGCTGGTTGATGCGTAAGCGTCAGTCGGCTGGCGGTATGCGGCCCGCGATGCAACCGGCGATGCAGTATGCCGGAGCGCCCGCTCGTTTCGAGCCGACTCGATTGCAGGATGCGATGCTGCCGACGGCGGCGGCTGGGAGCGTTGCCGCGATGAATACCGTCGCTCATGTTCCTGCCGATTTCGATGTCGAGGGTTTCGTGCGTCAAGCCAAGCTGAACTTCATTCGCTTGCAAGCCGCCAACGATCGCGGCGATATGGACGATATTCGGCAATTTTGCACGCCCGAATTGTTCGCCGAAATTCAGATGCAATTTCAGGAGCGGGGGCGAGGCGTGCAGCAAACCGATGTGATGGAGCTGAACGCCGAATTGCTCGATGTCGAAAATCAAGCCGTCGGCATGATGGCGAGCGTGCGTTTCTCCGGTTCGATCCGCGAAGAAGCGAATATGCCGCCGGAGTCCTTCGTCGAAGTATGGCATTTGAGCCGACCTGCGGACGGCAGTCTCGGTTGGTGCATCGCCGGCATACAGCAGCAGAGCTGAGGCTCGTCAGCCGGACGCCTGGCTGACGATAGGGTGTGCGAGCGTTTTGGCGGGGAATCCGTTCTGCCAAAACACGTTCGACCGGCAGACCCGAGCGTCTGTCGGTCTTTTTTTCTGGGGTTCGGCCCGGTCGTCGAAATGACGATCAAAGCGATTTTTCCGTGGTGGGGCGGCGACGGCGTTTTTAATCGGTTACTATTCCGGGTTGTTCGAAATCACATCGTTAAGCGGAAGGGATGTTCAACCCATGATAAATAGACTAGTGTCGCGACGCCGTCTGGCTGCTGCGCTTGCGGTGCTTGGCATAGGAGGGAGCGCCGCTCATGCCAGCGCCGATTCCATGGCGTCGCTCAAGGATCTGCCGGCCAAGGAGTTGCGTTTCCGCGACTTCTTCCGTATGCCTATCGGATCGAAAGGATTGGAGACGACCGAGGTTCTGCGCCGAGCCGATCGGCAGGTCGTGCGCTTGGTGGGCTATATGGTGCAAAGGGAAAACGACACGCCGGGAAGTTTTATGCTGACGCCGATTCCGGTGCAAATGAGCGAGCATGCCGATGGCGATGCCGACGATCTTCCGGCGACGACGGTGCTGGTTCAGCTCGATCCCAGTCAGCGCGATTGGGTGACGTCGCACACGCCGGGCTTGGTGACGGTCAGCGGTGTGCTGCACGTCGGTCGGCGCGAGGAGCGCGACGGTCGCGTATCCTGGGTGCGTTTGCAGCTTGGCCCGTCGGCGATACGCCGTATCGATGCCGACGAAGCGTCTAACTGATTCAAGTTCTTCAGCAAAGGAAAACAACCGATGAAATATTCGAACCCGCATCGCCTTCCCCCGTCCTTGTTTCGCAGCGCCGTTATCCTCGCCGGGATAGTGGCGACGCCGCTTCAGGCGGCGCCGAGCGTGAGCCGGCTCACGCCGCCGAGCGAACTTTTTTCCAGCGGTCGACCGGCGCCGGTGATCGCACGCTTTCTACCTGGACAGCGCTTCGATCTGCAAGCGACGCTACGTCCCGACAGCGCCGATAAAACCATTGTCGGCGCGCGTTTCGTCATCGACGGCAAGCCCGTCGATGCGCTCGTCGCCTTACGCGATTGCAGCGTCGGTTGCCTGCCGGATATCGCCAAGAACGCCGCTATCGCCAGCGTCCGCGCCGTGAGCGTCGAGCGACCGGGAATACATACCTTCAGCGTGACGGCGACGCAAAGCGACGGACAAACCGTCGTCGCCGACGGCAATTTCGAAGTGGCGTCGATCTTGGCCGGGGGGCGCAAAGTCAAGAACATCGTAATCATTTTGGGCGACGGCATGGGCGCGTCGCAACGTACCGCCGCGCGCATCGTCGGCGGCGGCTATGCTCAAGGTAAGACGATCGCGCCGTTGGCGATGGATACGTTTCCGGTCGTAGGCTTGGTTAAGACCGCATCGCTGAATTCCATCGTCACCGATTCTTCGCCGGGAATGACTTCCTATGTGTCGGGCAACAAAAACAACAATAACGAAGAGGGCGTGTTCCCCGACGACACCACCGACTTTTTCGACAATCCCCGCATCGAATACCTCAGCGAATATCTACATCGCGTGCAAGGCAAAGCCTTGGGCGTGGTGACGACGGCGGACGTATTCGACTCGACTCCGGCGGGCAATGCGGTACACACCAGCAATCGCCGCGCCGGTACGGGCATCGTCGACCAATTCTTCGACGATCGTCGGCGCACCGGTTTGACCGTGCTGATGGGCGGCGGGCGCAAATGGTTTTTACCGGCCAGCCAAACCGGCTCGGCGCGTAGCGAAAGCAACGATTACGCTTTTTCCGCCGGCGATGCGCATAGCGCCGAAATCGTTAACCGTTGGGGTGCTGCTGCCGGCAAAATCGACATCGAACGCGACCTGCTCGCCGAGTTCCAGGCGGAGGGCTTTCGCTATGCAGCCGACAAAACGGCGCTCGACGCCATCGATCCGGCGAAAACCGACCGGCTGTTGGGATTGTTCTCCTTATCGAATATGAATGTTGCGCTCGACAAGATCGACGGACGGCGCAACAAGCCGCGCGGCCTAGGCAGCGGCGGCGTGGTCGACGACTATGGCTTCCCCGATCAGCCGATGCTCGACGAAATGGTCGCCAAGGCCTTGGCGGTGTTGGAGCGACAAAAGAACGGCTTCGTGCTATTGGTCGAGGGCGCGTCGATCGACAAGCAAGCGCATACGATGGATACCGAGCGCTGGATGCTCGATACATTGGAGTTGGATCGCGCCGTCAAGGTGGTGCAGGAGTTCGCGCGGCGGCGCGGCGATACGCTGGCGATCGTCACCGCCGACCATGAGTGTTCCGGCGCGGCGTTGATCGGCGGCTCGATAGTGAGCGATGTCAAACTGCAAGAACTGGCGCGTGCAGGGGGGGAGGCCCATCTGCGCGACAAAGTGGTCGGCCCCTACGAAAAGGCGGGATTTCCTCGCTATCGCATTGCTGCCGACGGCTATCCGGAAACCACCAATATCGACCGTCGCTTGCTCATCGGCTATGGCGCCAATGCGGATCGCTATGAAGATTGGCGCACCAACGAGCGCCCAGTGCAAGACAAGGAGCATCCGTTCCTGAAGCAGCCGCCGCTTGCCGCCCACCCGATTTCGGCCAAGGCGCGCGATACCGAGGGACGTTTTCTGGTGACCGGTCAAGTGCCCGGCGATCGGGCGGTGCACACCGGCACCGATATTCCGCTTTCCGCCTATGGTCCCGGCGCCTGGTCGTTTACCGGGGTGTTCGATAATACCGACGTATTTTTCCGTCTCGCTCAGGCGGCGCTGGGCGGGGTGGTGACGCCCGACGGTTTATCGCCGCTCAAACCGACTCGGCGCACGCGATAATGGCGACGATCTCGCCGATCGCTCGTCAGTTGACGCCGTGGTTGGCGCTATTCGTGTTGATGCTGCTGGTTTCTTTGGTCGTAGCGCCGTTTCTTGCACCCTTGACGTGGGCGGGCGTGCTGGCGTATGCGTCCTGGCCGTTGACCGAGTGGTTGCGCACCGCCTGCCGCGGGCGCGAAGCCCTGGCCGCCGGTGTGGCGACGGCGCTTGCGGCGTTGACCTTGATCGCGCCTTTGCTGTGGTTGGCGTGGTTGGGGCAGCAAGAAGTCGGACGACTGTATGGCGCGCTGCAAACCTATATCGCCGCGCCGCCGCCGCTACCCGATTGGTTGCAGGGCATTCCTTGGCTAGGCGACTGGCTGGCGCAACAGCGAGTGCGCTTGCTTTCCGACCCGCAGGGGATGAATCTTGCCGTCAGAGCCTGGCTGGCGGCGCATGTCGGCGAAGCGGCGGCCTTGGCGGGCGATGTCGGCAAGAATTTGCTCAAATTGATACTGACATTGACGATTTTGTTTTTCTTCTATCGCGACGGCAAGCGCATCGTCGGCGAATTGCGTCATGTGTTGGCGTGTTTTATCGGCCCGCGTGCACATGGCTATATCGCCGCCGTCGCCGTCACTACGCGCGCTGTAATCCATGGCGTGCTATTTACCGCCTTGGCGCAAGGCGCTGTCGCCGGCTTGGGATATTGGGTCGCCGGACTGGCCTCGCCCGTGACCTTGGGCGTATTGACCGCGATATGCGCCTTGATTCCGTTCGCCACGCCGCTGGCCTGGGGCAGCGCCGGCGCATGGCTGTTCGTGCAAGGCGAAACCGGCGCCGCCATTGGGGTTTGGCTCTGGGGCGTCGCGGTGGTGAGTCAATTGGATAATGTGTTGCGCCCGTTCTTCATCAGCAGCGTCGGCGAAATTCCCTTTTTGCTGGTGCTGTTCGGCGTATTCGGCGGGCTGCTGGCTTTCGGCATGGTCGGGCTGTTTGTCGGCCCGGTGGTGCTCGCCGTGGGGTGGGCGGTATGGCGCGAATGGGCGACGCATCTTGAGCCGGGCGATTCCGGCGCGGTGACGAGCTTGCCATAAGCGGCAAGTCGCATCGATTTTCGATTTACATGAAGAGGTAGCGAATATGTCGGAATTATTATCCGTCGTTGACGAGCGTGCGCCGACCTGGCACGCGCAAACCGCCGAGGCGGTGCTGGCCGCATTGAAGGTCGAGCCGACGACCGGCTTGCGCGCATCCGAA